>CAMTGL010000113.1 GCA_947071955.1 uncultured Plesiomonas sp. | reverse complement strand
CGCGCTGCTAGTTCACGGTACAGGCGTACGTTTGACCCTGACAGCGTGCCATCGCGCGAAATATCGGTGCATAACACGTGCTTAAGGCCGACGGTTTGATACTCTTCGAGCAAGGTTTCAATGGCAATACCGGAGTCTTGTTGCCAGCCGCTGACGGCAACGCGCTTGACCTCATCACTGCCGATACGCACATCAAGTGCCAGTACCAGCCGTTCAGGGCCGAACAGTGAGAACCAACGTTTTACTTCGGTGACATTGCGTACTGCGGTTGAACCAATGACAACGCGTGCCGCACCTGCTGCCAGTAAATCGGCAACATCCTGTTCAGTGCGGATACCGCCGCCAATTTGCACATTGGCGGGTGTTGCAGCAATCAGCTTGGCAATTAATGTCAGTTGGCGCTGGCTGGTGTCTTTTGCGCCGGTTAAATCAACCAGATGCAGCCATTGTGCTCCTGCTTGCTGATAGGTTTGCAGACGCTCTGTTGGGTCGGCGTGGTATTCGGTTTTGTGATCATAGTCACCCTGTAGCAGGCGCACGACTTTGCCGTCGATCAGATCCAGTGCGGGAATAATCATCCTTGTTACATCTCCAGAAAGTTTTTCAGTAACTGGGCACCGGCTTTACCGGATCGTTCAGGGTGAAACTGCACACCGTAAAAATTATCCTGTTGCACTGCTGCAGAGAAGGCTTCGCCGTAATGACACTGAGCAATCGTGTGATGACTGATCTGCATCGCATAGCTGTGAACAAAGTAAAAATACTCGCCATCGGCAATATTATTAAATAGGCGATGGCCCGCTTTTGGGTACACGCGGTTCCAGCCCATGTGGGGCAGAGGCAGGCCAAAATCGGTCATTTGCAGAACCGAGGTATCAGGGATCACCCCGAGAGTATGGGTATTACCCTCTTCGCAATATTCGGCCATCAGTTGCATGCCTAAGCAGATCCCCAATACTGGTTGGGTACAGGCTCTGATCAGGGCGATCAGATTGCGATCATGCAACTGTTCCATGGCGGTACTGGCCGTACCTACGCCGGGCAGCAGCAATTTATCAGCGGTGAGGATCACATCAGCTTCTTTGCTGATAACCGGGTGGTAGCCGAGTTTTTGCACGGCAAAATAGACCGAAGCAAGGTTGGCACAGCCGGTATCAATAATGACCACACGGGTTTGCGGGGTCTGTTGTGGCATCTACAAAACTCCTTTTGAGCTTGGCAATGCATCACCCTGCATGTGAATGGCCTGACGTAGTGTGCGGCCAAATGCTTTGAACAGGCTTTCTACCATGTGGTGGCTATTTTTTCCTTTGGTTTTTAGGTGCAAGGTGCAGCCTAGGCTGTCGGTCAGTGAACGGAAGAAGTGCTGCACCATTTCAGTGCTCAGATCCCCGACTTGATCGCGGTTAAAATCCGCTTTGAATTTCAAGTAGGGGCGGCCGGAGAGATCAAGCGCACAACGTGCTAGACACTCATCCATCGGCAGCACAAACCCAAACCGACCAATACCGCGTTTGTTGCCCAGTGCTTGTCGCAGGGCTTGGCCGAGTGCTAAAGCGGTATCTTCAATAGTGTGGTGATCATCAATGTGCAGATCGCCGCTGACGGCAATATTCATGCGAAAACCGCCATGGGTGGCAATCTGATCAAGCATGTGGTCAAAAAAACCTAATCCGGTGCTGATCTGGTTTTCACCGTTCTCATCTAACCAAACTTGTACGCTAATATCGGTTTCGCGCGTAATACGGCTGATGCTGGCAGTACGGGCCGGAAAGCTCAGGCGCTGAACAATCATCGGCCAATTTGTATTGTCAGGGTGATAGAGAATGCCGTTAATGCCCATGTTTTCGGCAAGTTTCAGATCAGTTTGTCTGTCGCCAATAACAAAGGAGTGCGCATGATCAATGCTGCCCGATTCCATGTAGCGTTTTACCAGCCCAAGTTTCGGTTTCCGACAGGTACAGTTGTCGTGCTCAAAATGCGGACAAATTAAAATGTCAGCAAACTCAATACCCTGAGAGCTGAAAATATCGAGCATAGCGTTGTGCGGCAGGTCAAAATCAGCTTGTGGCAAACTGTCTGTACCTAAGCCGTCTTGATTGGTGATCATCACCAGCGTGTAACCTTGACGCTGCAGTGTTAACAGCGCCGGAATAACGCCCGCTTCGAGTTTGAGTTTATCGAGACGATCAACCTGAAAATCTTCCGGTGGCTCTTTAATCAGCGTGCCATCACGATCAATAAACAGGTAATTACGTGCAACTGAATTGGATTTATTCAGTTGTGCTTTGTGTGGCTGCGCATGGCGCGCGGTTTCTGCTGCGTAACGCACTCTTTTTTTCACTGCATGCCTCCTTGCTGGCAGCACATCTCATCGGATAACGGCATCGCGTTGATGACATTCAGCGTGCGCTGACACTCTTCTTGTGTGCCAATTGAGATGCGCAGACAGTTATACAAACCGGGTTGTTTTCCTTGATCTCTAACGATAATGCCTTGATCCCACAAATTTTTGAATACTTTCTCACCGTTATGGAAGCGAACCGTGATCCAGTTGCTTTCGCTGGGGTAGACAGTGTCGCATAGCGGGCTTTTTCGCAGCTCTTGACTTAGCCATGTGCGGGTTGTGCGCAAGGAATCAACATTGCGTTGCATAGCCGCAATCCCTTGTTCGCTCAGTGCTTGCGCGGCAATGTCAGCAACCGGTAGCGGTAGTGGGTAGGGGGCAATGACTTTTAATAGCAAACGAATAATGTCGGGGGATGAAAGCGCAAAGCCGCAGCGTAATCCTGCTAGTGCAAACGCTTTTGACAGGGTTCGTAAAATCACCAGATTCGGGTACTGTTGCAGCAACGGTACACAGCTGTGTTGCGGACAAAACTCGATATACGCTTCATCAATCACCACGATGGCTTTTCCAGCAGTGAGTTGCAGCAGCGCATGCAAGTCTTGTTGTTGCAGCAGGTTGCCGGTCGGGTTGTTCGGGCTGCACACAAAGACAACTTTGACCTGATCAAGTGCGGCATGAATAGCTGGAAGATCGAGCTGCCAGTCTGCGGTGCTGGGCACGATTTTTCGCGCAATACCGAGCGTTTCAGCGCTGACTGTGTACATACCGTAGGTCGGTGGGCAAAACATCACCGCATCGCGTGCGGGTTCGCAAAAGGCGCGGATCACCAGCTCTATCGCTTCATCTGCGCCACGGCTGACCAACACTTGTTCGGGCATGAGATTGGCATAGGCGGCGTAACGGGTAATCACGCTCTCTGGCTGGCACTCTGGATAACGGTTGAGCTTTTGTGTGGTTAACGAATAGTTAGGCGCGACGGGGTATTCATTGGCGTTTAACCAGACATCACCACGCCCCCCGATGCGGCGCGCTGACAGATACGGAGTCAGTTTACGCACGTTGTCGCGTGCCAGCGTATCGGCGTTAAATGCAGAGCTCACGTCATCAGTAGGTAATGTTGCATTGAATGATAGAGAGGGTTTCATGCATCAACTCCTTGTTTTTGCACGGGTGAACACGAGCCTGCTTGCAGAGCCTTAACCCGAATACTGACTGCAAAGCGGTGTGCTTCGAGTTTTTCGGCGCGCGCCATCATCTCTACGGTCGGGGCGAGCGTGAGCAAACCTTCGGGGGTGATCTCTTGCACCGTCATGCGCTTCATAAAATCGGCTAAACCGAGGCTGGAGTAAGTGCACGTGTACCCGTAAGTAGGCAGTACATGGTTAGTGCCTGAGGCGTAATCACCGGCAGACTCAGGTGTCCATGCGCCTAAAAAAATCGATCCGGCATTATGCAATTGCGGCAGTAAACTGCGCGGTTGTGCGGTTTGTACAATCAGGTGCTCCGGCCCGTAGCGGTTGCTGAGGGTTACCGCTTCGTTCAGATCGGCAGTAACAATTAAGCGGCTCTCTTGCAGGGCTTGTGTGGCGATAGAGGCACGCGGCAGCAGTGCTAACTGGCGCTCAACTTCATCGGCAACCTGTTGTGCTAGGCATGGGCTAGGCGTAACTAATATCACCTGAGAATCTGGCCCGTGTTCGGCCTGTGATAACAGATCACTGGCAATAAATGCTGGGTTAGCCTCACCGTCAGCAATCACGAGGACTTCTGAAGGGCCGGCCGGCATATCCATCGCTGCTCCTGCAAAGTCTTGGCTAACTTGCTTTTTGGCTTCGGTGACATACGCATTACCCGGTCCAAAAATCTTATCCGCTTTGGGGATAGACTCCGTACCGTAGGCCATGGCAGCAATGGCTTGTGCGCCGCCAACATTGAATATCTGTGTGATCCCACACAGGGCGGCAACATACAAAATTTCATCTGCAATGGGTGGCGGTGAGCAAAGCACAACCTGCTGACATCCGGCAATACGTGCCGGAATACCGAGCATCAGCGTGGTAGACAGCAGCGGCGCAGAGCCGCCGGGAATGTATAGACCTACCGCACGGATAGGGCGGGTAATCACTTCACAGCGAACGCCCGCTTGCGTTTCAATATCTACAGGCTGCGGTTGTTGGGCTTCGTGAAAAACGGCGATATTGGCATAAGCCTGCGTTAATGCCTGTTTCATTTCATTTGGTAAACGGGCACTTGCGGCCTCAATGTCTGACGGGCTGACCTGCAAGTTTGTCGGGCGGCAGCGGTCAAAACGTTCGGTTAAGTCGAGCAACGCCTGATCGCCGCCGGTGCGCACGGTATCGATAATAGTACGCACTTGAGCACTGATCTCATTTGAGCCACTGATAGCGGGTCGGGTCAGCAAGCGCTCTTGCTCTTTACGGCCTTGCTCCGTGCGGCTGAGGGCTGTCCAATCAATAATTTGCATGGTTGTTACTCCATCATCTTTTCAATTGGCAGCACTAGAATTGAACTTGCACCCAGACTTTTGAGTTGCTCCATTGTTTCCCAGAACAGGGTTTCAGTGCTAACCATGTGCATGGCTACCCGATGCTTTTCATTGGCCAGAGGCAGCACAGTTGGGCGTTCAGCGCCGGGCAGCAAGGCGATAATCTCTTCGAGCTGTTCAGTTGGTGCATGTAGCATAATGTATTTTGATTCACGGGCTTGAATAACCCCCTGCATACGGGTCAGCAGGCGGTTAATAAGCTGCTGTTTTTCATCGGGCATCTCACCGGCCCGTTGAATTAGCGCCGCTTTGGAGCGATAAATGACTTCCGCTTCACGTAGGCCATTGGCTTCGAGTGTTGCACCGGTAGAGACCAGATCACAAATGGCGTCAGCAAGGCCGGCCCGCGGCGCAACCTCGACAGAACCATTCAACAGACAGCTTTTAAAGGGAATGCCTTTCTCATCCATATAACGTTTGAGTAAGTTTGGGTATGAGGTGGCAATGCGAGCGTTGATGAGCGAATCGGGGGCGTTATACGCATGGTCAAATGGCACAGCCAGAGATAAGCGGCAACTGCCAAAATCGAGTCGGCGCAGGGTTTGGTATTGCGGGTTTTCACCGCGTGCCTGACGACCAAGTAGCTCTTCCTCCAGCACATTTTCACCGATAATGCCAAGATCAACCACGCCATCCATCACCAGACCGGGGATATCATCATCACGGACACGCAGAATGTCGATAGGCATATTTTCGGCAAAAGCGATCAGGCGTTGCTGTTGCAAATTGATTTTAACACCGCAACGGGCCAGCAGCTCGCGTGAGTCATCACTCAGGCGGCCGGATTTCTGCATAGCAATGCGCAGTCGGTTGTTGTTTAGCATGGCAAATTCCTTGTTTGGTCGATTCTGAAATAGTGTGAATTCTGTGTTTTTGAACTCTTCACAATCCTAAAAATCCAGATCTTAAAATCACTATTTTAAAAGTAGTGACTCGATTCGATTCGTTACGTCTTCCGTTGACGTTTTGCCTGTTAGCGCATGATATGCTGCGTTACACAGTAAAAAGCCCCCGGAGTAAGATCTTCCGAGGGCTCTGATTGGTTCTGACTGTCCACCGGAAGATCTCGTTGAGTGTCTTCCACGGAACATCGCCTGAAAGACTACTCAGGGTGATGATGGTGGTGATGGCTAATACGCAGTGTGCTACGTGCAGCCGATGTTACAGTCAGTAAATTCATGGATAATATCTCAACAATACATGATGATTATCTATTCATATTAATTTCAACTTAACCAAAGCTGCGTTTAAAAGCAACTGTAAAATAACACTTTCAGTGCAATCTTTGCGTTGGGTTTAATGCCGGCTTACGGTCTGGCATGCGGGATGATTCGCGCAATGGCAGATCATATTGGCTGTATTGATATACAGTTGGCATAATTGTGTGTCGGACCATCAAAATAACGGGTAATAGGCTGCGGTGTGATTGAGAAATATTTTGCGGATAATGGCGCGCTGGCACAGGCTATTAATGGGTTTAAAGCGCGTGAACCGCAGCGCCAAATGGCTGATGCGGTAGCCAATGCTATTTTGCAGAATACATCACTCGTGGTTGAAGCGGGCACGGGCACAGGGAAAACCTATGCGTATTTAGTGCCGGCACTGGCGGCAAAACGCAAAACAATTATCTCTACGGGATCAAAAAATCTCCAAGATCAGCTCTATAGCCGCGATTTGCCCACGATTCAGCATGCACTGAATTTCACCGGAAAAATTGCGCTGCTCAACGG
>CAMTGL010000112.1 GCA_947071955.1 uncultured Plesiomonas sp. | reverse complement strand
GATATAAGCGATATAAGCGATATAAGCAGGATGAAAACCTATCTTGCTGAATATAAGGTTAAATACCCATTTAAATTAGGGGGAAGCACAACCGCACATCCCCCCAGAAGCAACACCACAGGCCGCAACCGTGACCTATCAGAGTAAGTGCTCGCCGTCTTTCCAGACTGGCTGATAACCGCGCGCTAAAATAGCCGCGGCCACCTCTGCGGTCGTGCGATTATCATCAATACTAAACTGCTCTAAACGTGCATCTTGCTCGGCATAGCCGCCCGGTTGGGTTGATGACTCGGCACTCATCGCCGTGATCCCAAGCGGAAACACCTGATCACGAAAGCGTGCCGACTCACGGGTCGACAGACTCAACTCAACCTGATCATTAAACAAACGATAGGCACAAATGAGCTGCACCAGCTCACGCTCACTCATACCCGACTGTTGAGCCCCTTTGCCAGCACAAGGGCGCAGGCGTGGAAAAGAGATCGAGTAACGGCTGCGCCAATACACCTGCTCTAGCAAGGTTAAATGCTGCGCCACAAAAAAGGCATCAGTACGCCAGTCAGACAAGCCAAACAGCGCACCAAAGCCTATTTTATTGATCCCTGCCCGACCGAGCCGGTCAGGTGTCTCCAAACGCCAGTGAAAGTCTTTTTTCTTCCCTCTCAGATGGTGCAGGGCATAGCTGACCGGATGATAGGTCTCCTGATACACCAGCACGGCATCCAACCCGTGTTCGGCCAGCTCACGGTACTGAGCCTCATCCAGTGGCTGTACCTCCATCGATAAATGGGCAAAGTGAGGACGCAATAGATCCAGAGCCTGCACAAAATAGGGCATCCCCACCTTGGTCTCTGCCTCTCCGGAAACCAGCAGCAAATGCTGATAACCGCGGCTGCGGATAGCCTGCCCCTCACGCGCAATTTGTGCCGGATTAAGTGCCATTCGGCGGATCGGTAAATTCATCGAAAACCCGCAATAACTGCACTCATTAGCACACAAATTCGAGAGATAAAGGGGAATGTACAATTGCACCGCCCGCCCAAATCGTTGCACTGTTTTTTGCTGCGCCCGCTGCGCCATCCGCTCAAGATAGGGCGCAGCAGCCGGTGATATCAGTGCTTGAAAATCATCTAAATCAAGCTGAGATCGCGTCAGCGCGCGTTCAACATCAGCAGCCGTTTTGCTGTAAAGACGCAGACGAATATCATCCCAACTCAAAGCTCTTAGCCTATCGGCCACTGGGGTTAATGATGTAAAAGACTCTCTCATAGCAAAAATCCGGTCAGCGGGCTGCTGGCCTGTGCCTGCTGTGATGCCCCCGCAAAACCGGCCAGATACCCCAACCTTCCAGCCTGTACCGCCAGCGCAAACGCACGCGCCATCGCCACGGGATCACGCGCTGCCGCAATCGCGGTATTGACCAGCACCGCATCGGCACCCAGCTCCATCGCCTGCGCAGCATGTGCCGGAGAGCCGATACCCGCATCGACCACCACCGGCACACGCGCCTGCTCGATGATAATCTGCAAAAACTCCGCTGTTTTTAGCCCCTGATTACTACCAATCGGCGCACCCAGTGGCATCACTGCCGCACACCCCACCTCCTCCAAACGCTTGCACAGCACCGGATCGGCATGGCAATAGGGCAACACGGTAAAACCGTCAGCAACCAGCACTTCGGCCGCTTTGAGTGTTTCAATCGGATCGGGCAATAAATACTTAGGGTCAGGATGGATCTCTAATTTCAGCCAGTGTGTTCCCAGCGCCTCTCGCGCCAAATGAGCGGCCAAAATAGCCTCGCGCGCATCCCGCGCACCTGAGGTATTAGGCAGCCAGTGCAATGCAGGGAGTGTCTGCAGCGCGCGTAAAATCGGCTCATCGGGCTGCTGTAAATCCACCCGTTTTAACGCCATCGTCACCAGCTCTGATCCCGATGCAGCCAGTGCTTGCTGCATCACCGTAGCCGAGGCAAACTTGCCGCTGCCGGTCAGTAGCCGTGATGTAAACAGCCGATCGGCAATACGCAGCGGATCATTCGCTTTATCCTTCTGATATTCCATTCTCTCAACCTCCGGCAATGGCTTGAAAAAGCATGACATCATCGCCATCATGCAATGGCGTGCTGCCCCAACAGCTGCGTGGCACAATCTGGCCGTTCAATGCTAATGCACACCCTTGCGGATTGACGGCACACTGCTGCAACAGTGCACTGATACTCAGCCCAGCGGCCACCTGCATGGGCTGCTCATTGACGCGAACAGATATTGGTGTGATCGACAACACCGGTTCAACCGCTACCTCACCGTGCATTTCCCTATCCTGATAGATGCTCATATTGCTGTTGCTCCACACACCACACAGGCCGGATCTGCGGCAGGATAAAGCGCCTGCCACTGCCCCTGCCAAGCGTTAATTTTCACCAATTGCGGCCGTAAGTTCAGTGTGCCAGCAGCCTTCTCCGCCAGCATAATCCGCAGCGCCTCAAGCGCCTGCCAATGGCCCAACATTGCGGGTAATGGGCCGATAACACCCTGCGTCTGGCAATTTTGAGGGCTATTTCCCGTATCAGGGAAAAGGCAGTGGTAACAGCCTTGCTGCGGTAAAAAGCTCATCAACAGCCCTTGCCAGCCAGTGGCTGCCGCACTCACCAACGGCTTTGCCGCCTGAACACAGGCAGCATTCACCGCCTGACGTGTCTGTACGTTATCACTGCAATCGAGCACCAGATCAGCCAACGGAACTTCCAGCGCCAGGATCTCTGCAGTAACCCGCCGTGAAATCGGGCGGATCAGCGCATCTGGCGCAAGCTGATGCAAAAAAGTTGCTGCAACGGTCGCTTTATCACGCCCGACATCGGCATCACGGTACAGCAGTTGGCGCGGTAAATTTGAGTCATCAACCTGATCATCATCAGCCAAGACCAACTGCCCCACGCCAGCAGACAACAGGGCTTGCGCTGCACTGCCCCCCAGCCCGCCAACCCCAATTTGCAATACGCGCAACTGTGCCAGCCGCTGCTGTCCGGCTTCCCCCACCTCAGGCAACATGATCTGGCGGCTAAAACGGATAAACTGCTTATCGGTTAACATTGGCAACCTCCGGCTTTTGTACCGCATCTCGCTCTGGCTGTAATGTTGCGCATAGCTGCTGCCAGCAGGCCACAGTCATCGGCAGATCAGACGCTTGTGTGACTGCCCGCACCACGGCCACACTGCCAACGCCGGTCGCCAGCACCTCTGCAGCATTGCCCAGATCTATTCCACCAATAGCAACCGTTGGATAGTCACACACCAGTTGCTGATAAGTGGCTAAACGCGCCACCCCTTGCGGCAATGAAGGCATCTGCTTGGTGGTGGTAGGAAAAATATGCCCCAGCGCAATGTAACTTGGCTGCCAGTGAGCTGCGCACAACAACTCATAGTAGCCGTGCGTTGATATCCCCAAATGCAACCCAGCCTGTGCAATAGCCACAAGATCAGCCTGCAACAGATCCTCTTGCCCCAGATGAACACCGTACGCACCGGCGGCAATCGCCAGTTGCCAGTGATCATTGATAAATAGCCTAGCCCTATACTGACGACCTAATGCCACCGCTTCGGTAATAGTATTTTCAAGGGATAGAGCCGGTTGCTTGATCCGCAACTGCAATGTAGTCACACCCAGTGCCAACAGTTGCCGTAGCAAGGGCACACTATCAACAACCGGATAAAACCCCAGCGCGGCCGTTTCATTGGGTAAAAAACAGCGAGCAAACATAAGGGTAGAAGCTTCTGATGTTGCCGGAATATCGGTAGACAAACGGTCGGTTAAAAAACCATAATCAACACGCGGAAAGTCAGCACGATCACACGGCCAAGAATACTGCTGCGTATTGGCAAACGCACCAGCCAGCACCAGAGCATCTAATCCATCAAAACCAAGCTGTGGCATCACCGATAAAGCAGCCAGCAACCAATGCTCACTGCTCTCATGTGGCCGCCAGACAGAAACCATTTGGCCATTAGGCAGAAAACCGCGGTCAACCCAACCCCCCGCTACCGGCTGATTTAACAACTCCCGCGAGGCTGAATCTTCTCGCTGCAACGTATGTTCAGACCACATCGCCACATCAAATTCGGTCGTCACCAATCCACGCTGCATGGCCTGTTGCCAGATCCCGCGCGCGATAACTTCACGGCTTTGCATTATACCGGCTCCGAATTAGCAGGCGCTTGCGACGTAATATCGGATATTGCAGGGTGATACAATTCACTGCCAGAGGCCCGAAATTGGGCGGACATTTGCTGCATGCCCTGCTCGGCACCTTCCTCAACAATCAGAGCTTTTTGCGGATTTTTCAGCGCATTTTCCTGCAAGTTTTCTGCATATTCGCGTACATCTTGTGATATTTTCATCGAGCAAAATTTAGGTCCACACATCGAACAAAAGTGTGCAACCTTGCCAGACTCCTGTGGCAAACTCTCATCATGAAATGCCCGCGCAGTTACCGGATCGAGTGACAAATTAAACTGATCTTCCCAACGAAATTCAAAGCGCGCTTTTGACAACGCATTATCACGTAACTGCGCGCCCGGATGCCCTTTTGCCAAATCAGCCGCATGTGCTGCCAACTTGTAGGTAATCAGCCCCGTTTTCACATCCTCTTTATTCGGTAATCCTAAATGCTCTTTCGGTGTGACATAGCAGAGCATCGCACAGCCATACCAACCAATCATCGCCGCCCCAATGCCTGAC
The DNA here is from genome assembly GCA_947071955.1 of uncultured Plesiomonas sp. Classification (GTDB taxonomy): domain Bacteria; phylum Pseudomonadota; class Gammaproteobacteria; order Enterobacterales; family CAMTGL01; genus Plesiomonas. Next base: position 2,123 of record CAMTGL010000112.1, on the reverse strand, counting down.
GTGATATGGTCATAACCGGGGGCAATATCGGTGGTTAACGGGCCTAAGGTATAAAACGGCGCTTCATCACAATGTTTTAGCTGCTCTTCCATATTCGCTTTAATCAGCTGCATCGGTACATGTCCTGGCCCTTCAATCATGACCTGTACATCATGCTGCCACGCAATTTTGGTCAACTCACCGAGCGTTCGCAGCTCGGCAAATTGCGCCTCATCGTTTGCATCATGAATTGAGCCAGGGCGCAAACCATCACCCAATGAAAGAGACACATCGTACGCCTGACAGATCTGGCAAATCTCGGTAAAATGCTGATATAAAAAGTTTTCTTTATGGTGGGATAAACACCACTTCGCCATAATCGAACCGCCACGTGAGACAATACCGGTCAGCCGCTTGGCCGTCATTGGTACATACCTCAGCAGCACACCGGCATGAATCGTAAAATAATCGACCCCCTGCTCGGCCTGCTCAATCAACGTATCGCGCATAACCTCCCAACTCAGGTTCTCCGCTATCCCATTGACCTTTTCTAAGGCCTGATAAAGCGGAACAGTGCCAATCGGTACTGGGCTATTACGTAAAATCCACTCACGCGTTTCATGGATATAGCGCCCCGTTGACAGATCCATCACCGTATCAGCGCCCCAGCGGGTTGCCCACACCAACTTCTCCACCTCCTCCTCAACCGAAGAGCTGACCGAAGAGTTACCAATATTGGCGTTCACCTTCACCAGAAAATTTCGCCCAATAATCATGGGTTCAGCTTCAGGATGGTTAATATTGGCTGGAATAATTGCCCGCCCAGCAGCCACTTCCTGACGAACAAACTCAGGCGTGATCTGTACCGGAAACGGCTGGCCATCATGCACGCCCGCATGCTGATGTGCCAAATGCAGGTCAGAATTATCCGCACGAACCATATTTTCGCGCAGCGCGATATACTCCATTTCAGGCGTAATAATTCCCCGACGCGCATAATGCAACTGCGTTACGCAGCGGTTAGATTTTGCCTTACGTACTGCCGGCAATACTGGAAAACGAAAAGCAAAGTAGTGCGGATCGTCTAACCGCTCACGGGTAAATACAGAGCTCACCTCAGGCAATACTTCGGTATCTGCACGCTCATCAATCCATGCTGTACGTAAACAAGGTAAACCAGATTGAATCTGAATATCCGCGTGCTGATCGCTGTAATTACCTGATGAGTCATACACCCTAACTGGCTGATTATCCTGATAAATAGGCGAGTTCTTACTGCCACCCACCAAACTTGGTGCCAGTGTAATCTCACGCATACCAACACGAATATCGGGGCGTGAACCTTGTAAATACACTTTATGGGAGTTGGGATAAGGATAAGCTTGTAGCGTATCAAGAAAGGTCTTTGCCGCAGCCCGACTTGCCTGACGTGTAGGCGGTTGCTGTGCTTGATCAGACGATTCGGCAGAAGAGACGATCACCACTGTACGTGATGAATCAAGAGATGGTGTAGAAGACATAGCATTCCTTATTAATCCGTAGATAAGAGATGCTTGTCGAGAGTAGAGCGGTAAACCTCAGTAAGTCTTAACCATTACAGCAACCACCAGATATCGGCAATAACCGATATCCTGTAGTGGTAGCCAAAGATACTCTTGTGTAATTAATCATAATTAACTTTAAAATCAGTATGATAAAAAAATATACCCTAGATTGATGCCGTCACCCAGTACGGGTTACTCACCAGAGCATTATCATACACAACAAGATTCAACATATTCTGAGTTGTTTCCCAACCCTTGTTCCCTTCGCAGGTATTAACCTGATCAGGTTCAACGGATCCCGCGTTACAACAGCGGTCTCAGCCAAATGGCACTCCGACAAGAGCCTTGAGTATAACAAGCTTCAGTATGGAAACAAGTACCGCCTTTGTGCAGCATAAAAGATCACTACAGCACTCTCCTGTTACCCACGCTGTAGCCATAAAAAAAGCCTAGCATTGCTGCTAGGCTTTTTTTATGAATTTTTTATCGGGTCTGATTTGATAAAGATAACCAGAACACGTTTTGGCAGGGGCGGAGAGACTCGAACTCCCAACATTCGGTTTTGGAGACCGACGCTCTACCAATTGAACTACGCCCCTA
>CAMTGL010000111.1 GCA_947071955.1 uncultured Plesiomonas sp. | reverse complement strand
TTTTTATGCCTTTGTGGAACTGATCCCAAAATTGGCTGGGCAAATGGGTATCAACCCGGCATTTTTAATTATTCCTATGCTGCAAGCGTCTAATTTAGGCCGCACAATTTCACCGGTATCCGGTGTTGTTGTTGCCACCTCAGGTATGGCTAAACTCTCTCCGTTTGAAGTGGTTAAGCGCACTTCTGTACCTGTATTTGTTGGTTTAGTTGTCGTTATTTTGGCAACTGAGATTATGGTGCCGGTCTAATATTATGGTTATTTAGGTTTATTTCAGCACGGAACGTAAATCTTAAAAAAAGAGGCCATCAATGATGGCCTCTTTTTTATGTGAGATTGAATGAGCCATCACCGGTTTAATATTTTTCCGCGCGACTATCCATTCATCAAGCGTACCATTTACCAATAGCGTTACCCACTAATAGTATCACTGACGAGCTGCGCTCTTTTATACGGCATCACCAAGCTGTGAATAATCAGCTGTAAGCGTGTGAGCATCACATTGATCTCATGTTCGGTGAGGGTCAGTGCGGGCATAAACCGCAGAATATTTGGCCGTGGGGCATTGAGTAATAAGTGCTGAAAACGCGCCTCTTTCACCGTCTCTTCAGCTATTGGATATTTCAGATCAAAGGCCAGCAATAACCCTTCTCCGCGAATCTCACCCAAATCGAACTCTTGGCTTAACCGTTTTAATCCAGCAACCAACAAAGCACTGTTAGCATCAATATTTTGGAGAAAACTCTCCTGTGCAACGGTATTGACCACCGCCAGCCCTCCGGCACACATCAGCGGGTTACCATTGTATGTTCCCCCCTGATCGCCCGGTTCAAAACAACAAACATGTTCACGAGCTAAGTGCGCTGCTAGCGGAATGCCACCGCCCAACCCTTTACCCAAGGTCACCATATCGGGCATCACACCAAACCGTTCAAAAGCAAACATTTTACCGGTACGACCAATGCCGGTTTGCACCTCATCTACAATCAGCAGCAGATGCTCTTCATCACACAGTTGTCTTAATGCTTGCATAAAAGCGCGCTCTGCCGGAATAACGCCTGCCTCGCCCTGAATCGGCTCAAGCATAATGGCTACTGTATCGGCAGTAATCGCATTTTTCACGGCAGCAATATCATTGAAAGGCACTTTGATAAAGCCCGGCACTTTTGGCTCAAATAGGGGGGCAAACTGTGGTTTTCCGGTAGCCGACATTGTGCCTAACGTGCGGCCATGAAAACTGTTATCAAACGTGACAATTTTGTATGCCCCGTTTTTATGTTTTTGACCATAACGGCGCGCCAATTTTATTGCACTCTCATTGGCCTCTGCGCCGGAATTAGTGAAGAACACTTTATCTAGGCCTGAAAGCTCGGTCAGACGGGTTGCTAATTCCGCCATTGGTTGATTAAAAAACGCGGGGCTAGGGTTAATGAGCTGCTGTGCTTGAGTGTGCAATGCTTGTATCAGCACATCAGGGCAGTGGCCTAAGCAGTTTACCGCCCAGCCTTGTACAAAATCTAAATAGGCCGAGTTATCTTCAGTATAGAGCCAGTGCCCTTTGCCACGCGTGAAATAGAGATCAGGCCGGTGAGTAATACTCATCAGTGCATCAGTATTAAGGGAAGTCATATGCGCTCCATGCAAAATAGTGGGGTGAACGTGATATCAACCGTCGGGTTCTGATCAATATCCATCGGCCATTTAAGACAATTATTCAGTGACGTTTTAGCAATGTAGAGGCTAAGAAACGAATATTCAATCATTTATTTTGATTAAAAATACATAAATTCGCACGTTTTATTAGAAGGTCGGAAATGCTGGAGTGTGATCTTTTTCTATATTTCACTAACTTTTAATTCACGCAGTGTTAATTGCGTTAACAGTCGGGGATAAGCAGGGTAAAATCTGGTTATTCATGCAGTTCAAGGAATAACCATGCCACTGCACCAGCATCTGCAAAATCAAATGCATTATCATCACTGGGCTTATCAACAACTACAGCGCTCACTGCGCAGTTTACCCAGCGCCCTACTCATGCAAGATAACGGCCTCTATTTTGGCTCTATTATCAATACATTAAATCATCTATTAGTGACTGAAGAAATTTTCTATACCAATGTGATCCTGAATAAACGCATCACAATGGCTGTTGACAGCATTATCACGATTGATATCCGGCACTTATTTACTCGCCTAGAAGCCGTGACTTATCACTGGCAGAATGTTTTACAAACCCCTGAAAAAATAGATTTAACCAAAATTTGTGCCTGTCACGATATTCCGTATCTTGATACCGATATCTCTTTAGCTGAGATGTTAATGCAAATTTCATTACATGCGGTACATCACCGGGGGCAAATTTCAGCCTCTATGACCAATTTAGGTTATGCACCTCCAGTAATGGATTTTTCTCAGTTTTTGATTCAAAAAAGAGCAGATAAAAAGCAGTGCGTGACCTGTTGATGCGATAGAGCACCATTTGAGAGTACCCATGTAAGCTGAAAGCGGTATACTGCAAATTAAGATAAACAGGCATGTGATGCCGTGCTTTTTTTGGAGAGACCTTATGTCGGCGATATATTCTCGCATTGGCGCTGAAGAGCTGGCTAACAGTATCAGCCATGCCTTAGGGATAATCTTAGGAGCAGTAGGCCTGTTTCTTTTGTTAAAACAGGGGATTAGTGCTCAGCAAGGTTTTACTGCGCTCTTTAGTTATACGGTATACGGAATCAGCATGATTATGCTGTTTCTTGCCTCAACGCTGTATCATGCTGCAACAAACCCCGTGGGAAAACATCGCTTAAAAATTGCCGATCACTGCGCGATTTACCTGCTAATTGCCGGAACGTATACCCCTTTTTTATTGGTGGCATTGCAAAGCTCTCTGGCTACTTATCTGATGGTGGTGATCTGGGGGCTGGCGTTATCGGGCATTATTTTTAAGTTATTGTTTATTCATCGCTTTGAAGTGCTTTCTGTCATTACCTATTTGCTGATGGGGTGGCTCTCATTGGTTGTGATTTATCAGTTAGCGGAGTCACTCTCTTTGGGTGGGTTACTGTTGTTAGCTGGGGGCGGTGTACTTTACAGCTTGGGCGTTGTTTTTTATCTTTCAAAACGGCTTCCTTTTAGCCATGCCATTTGGCACTTGTTTGTGCTTGGCGGCGCAATGTGCCACTTTTTTGCGATATATTTTTATGTTGCGAAATAACCCTGTTTTTGTGCTGAAACGAGGCGCAAGAACTTGGCATGCAAAACAATGAATCATGCAGTGCAGCTATCAAAATTATCGATTCGTATCGATGAGTTATTGATCTCATTATCTGACAGATAATCTCTTCTAATAGGATAAACCTCACTGTTTTTCAGCGTTTACTGCTGTGCTAGTGAGGTTTTCCTTTTTTTCCCTCTCTTTGCTCTCCTCTATGTCTGATATGAGAACTGTTTCGCTTTTTTTTAATGGGTACTCTGCAAACCCTGCTTTCCGATTATTCTTATGTTGTGTTTTTGTTAAATAAAATGAATGATTTTTGTTGTCTAAAAATAAGCACAGACATGCAACATTTGTTGGATGGTAAGTAACCTTGGTTTGTTGACTGTTATCGCGCCAATCATTACGCGTGCAGAGCAGCATTGTGGGTCGCTTACTGTAGTTATGTTTGCCTACCTAAAAGGAACGGGTAATGCAATCTAAAGGATTCCCTCTCTCTGCACTTTGTTGTTCACTTATGCTGGCAGGTATTGGTCACGCACAGGCCGCACCGGGTAAACCGGTACTGGCTTGGGGCGAGAGTAATTTTGCTATTGTGCAAGTTAACCAAGAAGCCACGTCATACAACGCGTTAGTGAAAGTGAATAAAGACGGCGCTCCGGTTCCCGTGGCGTGGGATCGTTGGTCTGGTGATGCCGGTGATCACTGGAAAGTGTTGTTCGACGGTAAACCGGTGTTTGAAAAAACCATTGCTTCTGCTGCATCCCAAAAAGACAGCGCGACTGTCTATGTGAAAAAAGGCGGCAAATATCAGATGCAGATAGCACTGTGCAGCGGCACGGGCGCAGCTGAAGTCTGTACTGCCAGCGATGCAAAAGCTATCGTGGTTGCCGATACTGATGGCAGCCATCTTGATCCTTTAGTGATGTCGGTAGATGCCAACAATAAATCCTACACCAACACCAGTGGTATGCAGGTAGGCACATACTTTGTTGAGTGGGGCGTTTACGATCGTAAATACCCAGTCTCTAAAATCCCTGCACAAAACCTGACCCATTTATACTACGGCTTTACCCCCATTTGTGGTGGTGCAGGTATCAATGATGGTTTAAAAGAAGTTGATAATGGTAACAGTTTCAATGCATTGCAACGAGCATGCTCTGGCCGTGAAGATTTCAAAGTTGCCATTCACGATCCTTGGGCTGCGCTGCAAATGCCACAAGCCGGACAGGGGCAATTTGACTCCTATAAGGGGACGTTTGGCAGCATGATGGCGCTGAAAAAACGCTATCCTGATCTGAAAATTCTACCTTCTATTGGCGGCTGGACACTGTCTGATCCATTCTTCTTTTTTGGCGATAATGCAAAACGTAAAGTCTTTGTTGATTCGGTAGAAGAGTTTATCCGTACATGGAAATTCTTTGATGGTGTGGATATTGACTGGGAATATCCGGGCGGCAAAGGTGCTAACCCGAAACTTGGTGATCCAGCAAAAGATGGTGCAACGTATGTGACATTAATGCGTGAATTGCGTGAAATGCTTGATCGTGTTGGTGCAGAAACCGGTAAGCGTTATGAGCTGACCTCAGCTATCGGATCGGGATACGATAAAATCGGCGTTATCAACTATGCCGAAGCTGCGCAGTATGTCGATCGTTTTAACGTGATGACTTATGACTTCTACGGTGCATGGAATAATGAACCAGGTCATCAGGCAGCACTGTATTGCGGTTCACACTTAGAAGCTGCACGTTGTCAGGGTACGGGTAAAGACTCAAGCGGTAAGGATTACACCAATAAACCTGATTACAATACCGATAACGCCATTAAGCTGATGCTGGCCAAAAAAGTATTGGCGAAAAAACTGAACGTCGGTGTGGCCATGTATGGCCGTGGCTGGAGTGGGGTAACACCTGCATCACTGAAAATTGCCGGGAACCCAATGTCAGGCACAGCAAACGGCGCAGTAAAAGGCACGTTTGAAGCGGGTGTTGTGGATTACTGGGACTTGCTAAAGCGCTCATTGGGCACAACCAATGGTACCGGTGTTAACGGTTTCCAATATGGTTATGACGATCAAGCACAAGCTCCGTATGTCTGGAATCAGGGTACCGGCGAGCTGATTACCTATGACAACCCGCGTTCAGTTCAGGCAAAAGGTGACTATGTTCGTGCCAACGGATTGGGTGGTTTGTTCTCATGGGAAATTGATGGTGACAACGGTGACATTCTCAATGCTATGCATGAGTCTTTAGGGCACTCGGTAGCCGGTACCGGTGGCAACAACACCAATAAACCTCCGGTCGTCAGTGTTATCGGTGCCGTTACTGCCGATAGTGGAAAAAGTGGCAGTGTTCAGGCATCAGCCACTGACCCTGAAGGCCAAACACTGAGTTACACATGGGTACTGCCTACCGGATTTACCGCGACTAACCTTACCACTCCGGCACTGACATTTACCGCCCCAGTGGTGACTAAAGATACGGTATACAGCCTGACTCTGAAAGTCAGTGATGGCACCAACGTTGTGAGTAATAACGTCAGTGTTACCGTTAAAGCACCTGTTACTGTACCGCCAGTGGGAACTAACACGGCTCCTGTTCTGACACTGCCGACAACTTTATCGGTAGAAGAGGGCAAAACGCTGGTTCTGACCGTAGATGCAAAAGATGCAGAAAATGATCCGTTAACTTATAGCTGGAATACTGCTGGTTTAACTGCCAGTACGCTAAATACGGCTTCAATTACAGTGACTGCACCTGCGGTTACCGCAGACACCAACTATACCGTATCGGTAGTGGTGAGTGACGGTAAGCTCAGCGCAACGAAATCTGTTATGGTAACGGTAAAAGATGTGCCGGTTGTCAGCGGCCAAACCACCTGGAGCGCAAGTAAAGTTTATGTCGCAGGTGATACCGTGGTGTACAACGGCGTGCAGTATAAAGCCAAGTGGTGGACGCAAGGTAATCAACCTGATTTGGGTGGCCCGTGGGAAGTAGTCTCTTCATCAGGTGGCAGTACTGTAGGTACGGCTGCATGGACAGCAACCAAAGCGTATACAACGGGTGAAAAGGCGACTTATAACGGTGCAACATGGCAAGCCCAGTGGTGGACACAGGGTGAAGTTCCAGGAAGCAACCAGTACGGTGCATGGAAAAAAATTGCCTGATACCTTTGATAGTCGTGGTTATTTACCCTTATAACCTCAGCGATCATTTGAGATTAGGGTGTGTTTGATATGCGTTACAAACGGCCGTAATTGGCCGTTATAGATACTCACTAAACACTCGCGGGCACGATGGCCGCGAGTGTTTTTTTATCGCTATGAATGGCTATTTAGCTGTTGATAAGCTGTTTCCCCTAACAGTTGTTGAGATTTCGAGCAATCAGTCGGGTTGTGGTTATTCGGGTGTTGACAGCGACGATTTGACTGCCTATTATTCGCCTCGCTTAACCTGTTTTAGTACATGTATCAAGCTGGGGCTATAGCTCAGCTGGGAGAGCGCTTGCATGGCATGCAAGAGGTCAGCGGTTCGATCCCGCTTAGCTCCACCATCTTGATAAGTGCTGTATGGTATTTGATATAGTTCATAAACATGCAGATAAAACAAACTGTATTGTGATGCCCACATCCAGTATAGTGTAAGCAATTCTGATATAGCGATGGGGCTATAGCTCAGCTGGGAGAGCGC
>CAMTGL010000110.1 GCA_947071955.1 uncultured Plesiomonas sp. | reverse complement strand
GGCATACTGCTGACATCAGCCTCAACCACTGTTGTTGTCTTTTACTCTGCCGCCGCCCTGCGTACATGTATTCTTAATGAAGGAATGTTGTATGCAACGCTTTACCGATACGAAAACCCCTCCTACACCTAGCCACACCGATTTATCCTGTGCTGAATCTGCACATCAACTGCCATTGCCGACTCCGGTGGTACTGACCATTGCCGGATCTGACAGCGGCGGCGGTGCCGGTATTCAGGCTGATATCAAAACCATCAGCGCCACCGGCAGTTATGCCTGCTCAGTGATCACCGCCGTCACCGCGCAAAATACCTGCGGAGTACAGGGCGTATATCCGCTCTCTGCGCAGGCCGTTAGCCAGCAACTGCACAGTGTCTTGAGTGATATCCGAGTGCAGGCCGTGAAAATCGGCATGCTGCATAATGCCGACATTATTAAAGCTGTAGCAGAAGCTTTACGCCAGTACCGGCCCGCTATCATTGTGCTCGATCCCGTCATGGTGGCCACCAGCGGCGATACACTGCTAAACAGCGATGCTATTAGCGCCTTGCGCAGCGAACTGCTGCCGCTTGCTACACTGGTAACCCCCAATCTGCCGGAGGCAGCCGTGCTGCTCGACCTGCCGATCCCAAGCTGTATTGGGGATATCGAAGCGCTACTGCCGCAACTGCAACAACAGCTCACCGCCACGACTCTGCTCAAGGGCGGGCATATTACTGATTCAGCATCCAGCACCGATTGGCTACTGACGCCATCAGCCGTGCACCGTTTTGATGCCGTACGAATCAACACCCGCCACACGCATGGCACCGGCTGTACACTCTCAGCGGCGATTGCCTCTTTTCTCGCCCATGATGAGCCTTTGATCCGCGCTATTTATCTGGCTAAGCAGTATCTGACGCAAGCACTGCTGGCAGCGGACGCTCTGCATATTGGTCATGGACACGGGCCGGTCGATCATCTGTTTGCACTGCGCTCGCCACACAAGGTGCGCTCAACGGTGGATATCGCTCTGCCATACGGTCAATAACCCTTATTGCTGCCATACAGAGCACTCTAGCCGACAGTGAATATCAAACGAACAGGCGATTTTGCCCCTTTTTTGCGCTACTCTCAGCATATACAGCGGTAAGTGCCATCAGCATACGGCAGTGAGCGGGCGGGCACCGATTGCGACCGATTATTGTGCAACATCCTGATCTTACGCTGGCACTATCTCTGATAGGCCGGTGACTATCATGATAGAAAGTCACTATATTTGAGTAACCTTGCCACTGCCGCTAAAATCTCTTGATACCTCTTTGGCTTCTGACAACGGATGACAACACATGACAAAACATTATGACTATCTGGCTATTGGCGGCGGCAGCGGCGGTATTGCCTCGATTAACCGCGCAGCCATGTACGGTAAAAAGTGTGCCCTGATTGAAGCCAAAGCGCTGGGCGGAACCTGTGTTAACGTGGGTTGTGTGCCAAAGAAAGTGATGTGGCACGGCGCACAAATTGCAGAAGCCATGAATCTGTATGCCGCAGATTATGGTTTTGATGTAGATGTAAAACGCTTTAATTTCAGCAAACTGCTGGAGAACCGCGAAGCCTACATTGACAGAATTCATCAATCTTACGAGCGTGTTCTCGGCAACAATAAAGTGGATGTCATCAGCGGATTTGCCCGTTTTATTGATGCGCACACCGTTGAGGTAAACGGCGAGCAGATCACCGCTGACCATATCCTAATTGCAACCGGTGGTTTCCCTACTCGCCCACCGATTGAAGGTGCGGAGCACGGTATTGACTCTGACGGCTTCTTCGCACTGACTGAACTGCCAGAGCGTGTGGCGGTAGTCGGCGCAGGTTATATCGCCGTGGAAATCGCCGGCGTAATGCATGCGCTTGGCGTAAAAACAGATCTGCTAGTACGCCAGCATGCACCACTGCGCAGCTTTGATCCGCTGATTATTGATACGCTGCTGGAAGTCATGCAAAACGAAGGCCCGACACTGCACACGCAAGCTGTGCCAAAGCGGGTTGAGAAGCACGCCGACGGCAGCCTGACACTGCATCTGGAAGATGGCCGTAGCATCACGGTAGATTGCCTGATTTGGGCAATTGGCCGTAAACCTGCTACCCACAGCATCAACCTTGATGCCACTGGCGTAGAACTCGATGATCGCGGCTACATCCGCGTAGATATGTACCAGAATACCAATGTTCCTGGTATTTATGCCGTAGGTGATAATACCGGCCGTATTGAGCTCACGCCAGTTGCGGTGGCCGCCGGTCGCCGCTTGTCAGAGCGCCTGTTCAACAACAAGCCAAACGAGCACCTGAACTACGATAACGTGCCGACCGTGGTCTTCAGCCATCCACCTATTGGTACTGTCGGCCTAACTGAGCCACAAGCCATCGAGCAGTATGGTGAGGCCAATGTGAAGGTCTACACCTCATCGTTTACCGCCATGTACACCGCCGTAACGTCACACCGCCAGCCGTGCCGAATGAAGCTGGTCTGTGTTGGCGCTGAACAGAAAGTGGTGGGGATTCACGGTATCGGCTTTGGTATGGATGAGATGCTGCAAGGCTTCGCCGTTGCGCTGAAAATGGGCGCAACCAAGCGTGATTTTGACAACACCGTGGCCATTCATCCAACTGCATCAGAAGAGTTTGTAACCATGCGCTAACGCGCTGGTGCAAGTGCGGGTACTGATATTGGTATTGGTACAAACACGCGCACTGACACTACGATTTTATCGCAACAATTTATGTTAAAAGCCGCCCTTGTAAAAACAAGGGCGGCTCTTTTTTATGCCTTAATACAGGAATAGGCTACCGAATAATCGGTTAATCAATTCACTTACCCATCAATCAGCAGGCTGGTGCAAAACGCTGTTCCGTGATCCGCACCACTTCGGTGATCACGCGGCTGGCCGCGTGTAGTGAGTCAACCGGCAGATACTCATAAATTGAGTGGAAATTGTGCGCTCCGGTAAAAATATTCGGGCACGGCAGACCGTTTTGTGACAGCACAGCGCCATCATAACCGCCGCGCATCGGCGTGACTTGCGGTTCAATGCCCTGATTACGATAGGCTTGCTCAACAATCTCAATTGGGAACGCAGCCTCACCCTGTAAGCTGTTGAAAACATTGGCGTAGCGGTCAGATAATTTGCACTCAACTGCCCCCTCGCCCCACAATGCGCTGCAGCTTTGACTTAAGGTATTTAAGAAGGCCATCCGCTTGGCATAACCGTCTGCGGTAAAATCACGCACATCCATCTTCAGCACGGTTTTAGCACTGTTACCCTGCAGGGTTTTCACCCAGTAGTAACCTTCACGCCCTTCGGTATACTCTGGCGCTTCACCGGCTGGCAGCAGTGCAATAAATTTGTGCGCCATCAGCAATGAGTTCTTGAGTTTTCCTTTGGCTGACATCGGGTGGGCTGATTGTCCGGTAAAGATAATTTCAGCATCACCGGCATTCCAGTTCTCATACACCAGCTCGCCAATACCACAGCAATCAAGGGTATAGGCAAAGTCAGCACCAAATTCGGCAACATCAAAGGCCTTTGCCCCACGCAGCCCTTGCTCTTCATCCGGCACAAAACCCACTTTCACTGGCCCATGTTTGATCTGCGGGTTGGCCTGTAAAAATTGCAGCATATCCATGATGGCGGCCAGTGCCGCTTTATCATCGGCCCCAAGTAAACTTGTACCGTCAGTCACGATAATATCTTGCCCAACATAGCGTGCCAGTTCAGGGAATTGCGCCTGCCGTAAATGGATATCGAGCTTGGCATTTAAGCAGATATCACCACCGGTATGGTGCACTCTCTGCGCATGGGTATCGGTATTGAGTTCGGCACTGGTGTCTAAATGACCAAAAAAGGCGACCGTCGGTACAGGGTACGCAACGTTGGCTGGTAGGGTGGCCGTGACAATAGCACTGTCACGCACGTTCACATCAACCAGCCCCAACGCTGTCAATTCAGCTCCGAGCTTATCGGCCAACACTTTTTGGTTGGGTGATGAGGGCATAATACCTGCCGCCCCTTTTTCACGATCAGTGGTGGTGTTTATCTGGGTATAAGCAATAAAGCGATCAACGATATTCATAAGCATCCATCAATTTCAGAAAAAACCGCATGCTATTTTTAGCCAGTCATCTGCAATATTCCGGTGTTTAATTAGGCAGTTCTGGCAGAAAATATCAGGAAATGGCCCCTAGCATGCGCATAAACGCGGCAATTTTCAGTAAAGCAGGGCCGAATTTGTGAACTGAAGATGTGATGTGACAAGAATGCGATCAGTTTGCTGCTAAGCTGTACGGCAGAGCACGCCGAGCACATTCATATCCGTGCATAATACCTGTATATGCAGCACTTTATATAACGTGCTTCGATACTAGGATCTGGCAAGGTTTGCATTTCATACAACAAACCTCATACCATTTGCCATCATCGCTATCCATAATAGTATTCCCGTAATAATTGTAATGATTGATAAGGCGACGAGAGCAACATGACCGATTTAACGGCCCTATTTCCGGCCTGTATTACCCTGCTCGGTGAAGAGACCTTTACCGATATCCTGACGACTGCCCGCCCAGACAGTGCCAATGCATTGATTGATGCGCTACGTGAGTATGATGCCGAAAGCCCGTGGTTGGCTGATCTGGCTGAACTGGAGTGGGCGATTGAAACCGCGCAGCAGGCAAAAGAGACCGCACCGTTTGATCTGATGTCATTAAGCGCGCTCAGTGAGGCTGAATATGCCCATGTGGTTTTTACGCTAACGCCAGGAACTACGCTGTTACAGTCTGATTTTGCGATTGCCGAGCTTTACCAACAGGTGTTAAACCCGCAAATCACAGCCGCCATGCAGAGCCTGACGCTCGAGCTAGAACAACCTTGCCAACTGGCGATATTCAAACGCCAGCAGCAGGTTGTGATGATACCGCTGGATGATTTTGCGCTGGTACTACTGGCTCACTTTCAGCAGGGGGGATCGCTTGGACAAGTACAAGCGATGGATCCGAGCCAGTTACTGCCGGCACTGATTGAGCAAAGGATTGTCTGCGGATTTACGCTGGATAACAGCGCGATTTAACGAAAATAAAAAAAGACAGCGAAGCTATCGCTGTCTTTTTCATACCGGTTGACTGTACAACCAATCGGTTACAACCAGCCTTTACGTTTAAAGTAGAGGTAAGGCGCTAAACCGGCCAGCACCATTAAGATCAAGGCATACGGGTAGCCCAAATCCCACTTTAGCTCAGGCATAAACTCAAAGTTCATACCGTAGCTCGATGCAACCAGTGTTGGTGGCAGGAAAATAACCGATACCACCGAGAAGATCTTAATGATTCGGTTTTGTTCGATATTGATAAAGCCCATCGCCGCATCCATCAAAAAGTTCACTTTCTGAAACAGCGATTCATTGTGCGGCTGCAAAGATTCAATATCGCGCAGGACTTCACGCGCTTGCTCAAGCTCTTGCGCCGGTAAGCGCGCTTTACGCACTAAAAAGCTCAGTGCCCGTTGGGTATCCATCAGACACAAACGCACTTTCCAACCTGCATCTTCCTGTTCGGCCAGTTTTGACAGTGCTTCGTCAAAATTCTCGCCCTGTTTTCCTTCCAAAATCACGCGCCCAAGGGCTTCGAGTTCGCTGTAGATATTCTCTATCACATCAGCAAGTTGCTCTATTTTGGTTTCAAACAGATCTAACAGCAACTCGTAGGCATTACCCTCTTGCAGATACTGCGTGCGGGCGCGCATACGGTAGAGCCGGAAGGCCGGTAACTCACGCTCACGCAGGGTAAACAAGCGCCCTTCGCGAATGGTAAACGCAACCGTGGCATTGCTGGCGTAATCTTCATTATCTTCGTAATAGAAAAAGGAGTGAATATGCAGACCATCTTCGTCTTCAAAAAAACGCGCACTGGCCTCGATATCTTCCAATTCTGGGCGGGTTGCCAGACCTTGCCCCAATTCCTGTTGAACCCGTTCACGCTCTTCTTCATCGGGTTCGATTAAATCAACCCATAGGGCTGATGTCAGTTTATCCTGCTCGTCTAGATCTAAACGCTGCAGACGGCGATCGTCAAGTTTGAATGCGCTCAGCATGTGTCATACCTCCCCTTGCGGTTACGATATGAACAGCGCTTTGAATCACGGCCAGAAGCATGCAGCTTCTACCAATTCAAAACTGGGCAAATGAGATTTAATCAGAAACGGTGGGCATCATTGTGGCACGGTTGCTGACAGCCAAATACTGTCAACACCTAAACAGGAGAGGACAGTTTAGCAGGCAAAAATCTCATTCCAGCATCGACTGGGTGTGTCCAAGGCGGTGTCCTCTCAAATGATAGTGCGCGAATGTTACGCCGGAGTGGAAAAGACTGTCAACCAGCTAGCAGGTTTGAGATGAATAAATTTTGTACCTTTCGCCGGACAGGTTAACTCACAGATCAAGATGTTAGTGAAAATAACTGAAATTTTCAGCCATTTTTACACCCTTGTAGACCCAATGCCGCATAATACTCATTTATTTTATGGGATTTAATGCGCTTTTTCCCTTGCATGCGGGATACAAACCCCGCAGCCCCCACCCAAAGGGGAGCTTATGCTGCGAGGTTAATACTACGGGCTTACCGTATTTAGATTTTTTCAAGATTGGCGAAGGCTAATACCAGCCATTTAACACCTTCCCCTTTAAACGCAACTTGTACGCGCGCACCTTCATCGCTGCCTTCCATATTGATAATCGTGCCCTCACCAAATTTGCTGTGCCGCACCCGCTGGCCTAGGCTATAACCGCTGCCATTGCCCAGCGTTGCCGAGGCGGAAGGTGCTGAAAAACGGGTTTGAGTCACCGGGCGCGAGATAGTCGCACGCAGACGCACCTCTTCAAGGCACTCATTGGGTAGCTCTTTGAT
>CAMTGL010000109.1 GCA_947071955.1 uncultured Plesiomonas sp. | reverse complement strand
GTGTTAGTTCGCTGCCCGCCCCAAAATTGGCAGGTATATGTGCCGGTAAAAGTGTTATCAGTTAGCCCGGTGGTAGTTACTGCACGTGCCATTCGCAGTGATACAGTATTGCAGGCTGATGATTTGGTGCTGACATATAAAGATGTGCGTCAGGCTCATGCACGGATTTTTGACGATCTCTCTTTGTTGATTGGTGCTAAAACCGTGCGCCCGTTAAATGCGGCAGCGCCCATTTCTGCAGCACAAATTTGTCAGGTGTGTAAAGGGGATCGGGTGGTACTCAAAGCGGGTAAACCGGGGCTAGCGGTAGTGGCATCGGGCGTGGCAATGGGTAACGGTACTGTTGGTGATACAATTCAAATTCGTAATAACCGGTCACAACGGGTGGTCAGCGCCGTAGTGACTAGCGTGGGTGAGGCAGCAGTAACCTATTGATATTAAAAGAACTGCATAAGTCTGTATCCCAAAAAATAATTTCTCAAGTTCTTGGCTGTGGTGCCGTTACATTATACAAGCGTTGTCGAGGTTGTTTCGGTATTGTGATTTTTAGCATTGCAATATTAGAGAGCATTCAGGCTTCGCCAATACTCAATTAATGCCCGTAAGAATAAAGAATAATGTAGGAATAATGCCATGAGCAGCATTGATAAATTCACTTATGCAAATTTAAACACATCCGCTGCGGGCAAAAAATTGCAGCATACGGTTAATCTGCACAGCGATACGACTGCTGCCGGCAGTGCACCACAAACCAAGCCAGCACAAATTAAACCAGAACAGACCAAACCGGCCGCTGACGGGGTGACGCTGACCTCACAGGCGCAAACGCTGGCACAAGTACCAAAGCAGGTGAGCAGTGAGATGCCGTTTGACAGCGCAAAGGTTGAGCGCCTTAAACTAGCGATTAATTCCGGCGCATATCAGGTTAACCCTGAAAAACTGGCCGCAAATTTGCTTAAGTTAGAGTCAGGTTCTCACTAAACGTCAGCCAAATAACGTGCTGGCCGATTATAGGATATTTTCATGACGCTGCACGCACTACTGACCCAGCAACAGAAAACCTTACAGACACTAGAGCAGTTGATTGACAGTGAGCTCACTGCGCTTACCGAACATCAGGCGGATCTGCTGCTTACGCTCAGTGAGCAAAAAAATGTACTGCTGCAAACGGTACAAGAGACCGATCAGCTAATTGCACAGCACCCCGAGCGGGCGCAGCTCGATGCGCAAGACGCACTGCTGCTGAGCGTGCGGCAATTATTGCAGTCTTGCCAGACCAAAAATCATCTGCTTGGCGAGATCATGAAAGAGGCGCGCATTAGCCTTAGCCGTTTGGCAAATCAGCTAATGGCCGTACGCGGCAAAGAGATGATGACCTATAATGCCGACGGTAAAACGCTCAATACCTCAACCCTTGGGAATAATGTGAAGGTGTAAACAGGCCGATTGTTGCCTTGCTGAACAGTATTCACCATTACATATTCACCTTTCAGTATTCATACCAATCTACAGCATAACGGTAACGATGATCCGCACTGGGATCCTATGTCGAAAAACATAGGGTGTTCTGAAGGTGTCGGCGCGTTAAAACGTTGCGCTGCGAGCAGGCACTAAGATGACCTGCTCTTTTTTCTCGACCACGGTTGGTGGCGCGCTGGCAACGGCTGGCAACTTTTTGACGTTATTCAGATCAAGACGCAGTTCGGTGACATAGTTATCACCCACCGGATAGCTGCGTACCACTTGCGCACCGCGCACCCAACCAGCCGCCTGTGTTTGTATTCCGGCATCACGCAATGAGCCCGATGACAACACTTGGGTATGACTGCTGATTTTCAGCCCGTAGAGCTGTTCGGTCATTTCGCGGTACGCATCAAGACGTGAAGCTCGCATCGCTTGTAATTGGCGCTCTTGTGCAGTTTTGCCCGGCTGTACGGCTATCGGGGCATACCCCACGGCATTCAGGATCTGGCTGCTGCTGTTTGGAGCACAGCCCAGTAATGCCGTACACACCACCAGTGCTAAACTGATTTTCAACTTGCGCATGTGTTATTCCTGTTTTTTATCCGTATATTTTCCGCTTGCACGGCCAATATCGATATTAATCACGCGATGATGTTATGGTAATGATGTTATGGTAATGATGTTATGGTAATGATGTTATGGCGCAATGATGATACTCGGTGCGTTAAAGGTATTGTCACCTCGCACTATCATACCATCACGGATCTGCACTTTATTGCTGTTGCCGATACTGCGACCCAGCCTGTCTGCCGGTAAAAACCCCTGTGCAGTGGCGATCACTACCCGATCACTAAAACGGATAATCCGCGCATTGATCTGGACTCCTGAGCCTTGGCGCAGCATGGTGCCAGTCAGTACGTTATCCACCCGATAAGCTTTTTGCAGATCACGCCAGTTGCGGCTGAGGGCAAAATCACCCTGCGGTGTCACCCGGATCTGGCCGGTCGTTTTATAATCGAGCACGGTCAATCCGCGTTGTTGCAACTGGTAGATAAAGGAGTCAGCCATCAAGTTGCCCAGCCAGTTAGTCTGATCCATCTGCTGTAAATCAACGAATGAGGCCACTGCCACAGAACCACCGCCAACCAGATTTTTATTGGATGCCACCAGCTGACGGGCCATTGCATCTACAAAGTAGTCCAGACTGTGGCGCGGTAGCACCTCTACATGGTTTTTATCCATGACATACGGCTGTTCTGCCGAGGGCTGATGTCCGGTACACCCACTCAGTAGCAGTGCAGATACCAGACTGGCAACCCATGATGTTTTTAGCTGATTCACGTTATGCGCCTTCTGTCACTCTCTCTGGTTCTTATATCGTCTGCCCATGTAAAAACTTGAGCAACTCTCTGATTGCCAGCAGTACCGGCGGAACGGTAATTGCATAGTTCCGGTAATGACTCACGTCATCGTATAAATCATGACTCGAGTGCAGAGGCTACCGAGATATCCTTCGGCTCTGCGCCATAACCGTTATCTGCGACGGCTATCGTCGCCACTGTTAGGATTATTCAGGTATCACCGATGAGAGCTGTATCCCGCCGAATTCCGTTGTATGCGGCCAGCCTACTGGCCACCAGTCTGTTTACAAGCAACCTTTATGCCGCTTGGTATCAGACCAGTGTCAGTATTCCGACACAGGCGGGAGATGAGTCACAGTTACGTACACTGGCGCTGATGGATGCCAGCGGGCAGTTGCTCGGTTATACCGGTGTCTCAATGAACTACCAGACCCCATTGGTCACCTCGCTTAGTGCGCTGGCCAACGGTGATACACAGGTAAGC
Organism: uncultured Plesiomonas sp.; assembly: GCA_947071955.1. Lineage (GTDB taxonomy): Bacteria > Pseudomonadota > Gammaproteobacteria > Enterobacterales > CAMTGL01 > Plesiomonas. The sequence goes on along the minus strand of CAMTGL010000109.1, from coordinate 3,652 downwards.
TATGCAGCAGGCAGCCCGATCCGCAGCGCCACGATTGTGAGTACTTCCACACAACAGGGCCGCTATACTCTGACTTTGCGGGCAGACATCACGCCGGATCAAAAAATGTGCCGCAGACTCAGTTACAGTAAACCGATGTCAGTGTATCGTTTTGCAATGGATGATCTGACTCAGGCCTCTACCGGTGCGATTTTTAATTTGGATACTGATTATCCCACAGTACTTGAGCGCCAACTTCGCCAAGCGTTACAAGGGTTGCAAGTGCGCAGTTATCAGAACACGCATATTCCAGCCGATGCCTCAGGCAACTGGTTAGCCGCAGTGGGTGAGCAGCAACAGGTGCAGTATTTGTTAACGGGGCAGCTTGTTGATCTGACCCCAATACCCCAGACCGGTTTAAGCCAGTATTTTTCGGCCAGCGTTATGCAGCGTAACTTTGCGGTCAATATTCAGGTTTTTGACAGCTACAACGGTGAACAAGTTTTCCAGCAACTATACCGCACCGAGGCACAGTGGCCATTTGAACGCACAGCGCGCATTGATACGCGCAGTGCCAACTTTTGGCAATCCGCTTATGGTTATGCCATTCGTTTACAGACCGATCAGATAGCACAAGATTTAGATACGCAACTCGGGTGCAGCAGCACGCAGGCTCGTATCAGTGCGATTAATGGTACACGCCTGACGATTAATATCGGCGCGCGTAACGGTGTACGTAAGGGCGATACGTTAAAATTGCTGCACACCACCGAGTTCATCGACCAGCAAGGTCAGGTGCAAGAGATGTTCACACCGAGCACTGTTCGGCTCACCGTGACACAGGTTTACCCCACCCATGCAATACTTAGCAGCCGAGGCTTAAGTGCCGGTTCTACCGTACAAGTGGGTGATTTAGTGACTAAATCATAGGCAAACGGTATTTAAAGGCTTAAAAAACGCGGATTAATCAGTATAATGGCGCGGTTGCCCCCGTAGCTCAGATGGATAGAGCGTCCCCCTCCTAAGGGGAAGGCCACTGGTTCGAATCCAGTCGGGAGCACCATTAAAATCAATGAGTTATGCATCATTACTTCCCTGCTAAAAGCTACTTTTTAGCTTGGGGCCCAACAGGGGGCCCAACAGCCAACACGCTATAGACCATATATAAATATTTTGCTCAAAGTTTGATGCGACTCTCTTTTCGCTCACATATGCCTTTAGAGAAATATGTTCATTGAGCGCAAATCGCCTCAACTCAAACATTGATAAACAGCTCACCCAGAAAATTCAGAGGGCTTCTGTACCTGAAAGGCACAGCGTTGCGCATTGTGTATTTACAATGCATGGTGAACCACTATGTTTGCTATTCCTCAATCAACGCCCGATGAGCTCGCACTTCCGTTGTTCTTATCGCCAGCAGCATGTGGTTTTCCTAGCCCAGCGCAAGACTACGTCGAACAGACTATCGATCTTAACCAGCTCTGCATTGAATGCCCTCCGACAACGCTCTATGTGCGTGCAATTGGCGATAGTGCAGGGAATCGCTAGATAACCACTCGGTGAGTTCAGTTCATCCCCGCTAGCGCGGGGAACACCCACGAGTTGTGCATATAGAAGATTTCGCGACCGGTTCATCCCCGCTAGCGCGGGGAACACGCAGGTAGTCTAAACCATTCCCCCCGTGCGTTGCGGTTCATCCCCGCTAGCACGGGGAACACGCCAAAATGATATTAGCGCACTCTTTTTCAAGCGGTTCATCCCCGCTAGCGCGGGGAACACTTCCGTCTTCCATATCAGCCCATTGATAAACTCGGTTCATCCCCGCTAGCGCGGGGAACACTTAACGCACTAATGACAATTAATCAGTTCAATCGGTTCATCCCCGCTAGCGCGGGGAACACCGGTTCCCCTGCTGCTCGGGTTTGATCTGGTGCGGTTCATCCCCGCTAGCGCGGGGAACACTATCACTGGGGAATACACCACTTACGCGTTTTCGGTTCATCCCCGCTAGCGCGGGGAACACGTTTATTACCGCATGAAAACACACAGCATGAGCGGTTCATCCCCGCTAGCGCGGGGAACACTAATAGACTAGTTGTACCGAGTCGGCAATCTGCGGTTCATCCCCGCTAGCGCGGGGAACACATATATTGAATGTTCTATCGCTTAGGTATGTACGGTTCATCCCCGCTAGCGCGGGGAACACTTCGTTGATGTCATCCCAGCAAATTTTGCAAACGGTTCATCCCCGCTAGCGCGGGGAACACAGCTTGAGCAGTCCGTAACTGCCATCTCAGAGCGGTTCATCCCCGCTAGCGCGGGGAACACTTAAATCCTGCATGTTAACCCCCGAACGGTAACGGTTCATCCCCGCTAGCGCGGGGAACACACCTGAAATAATGTCGAGTACTGAGTTAACATCGGTTCATCCCCGCTAGCGCGGGGAACACATCTGGTTAACAATAGCCTGCATTGGTGTATCGCGGTTCATCCCCGCTAGCGCGGGGAACACCGTAAATACTGGCAGGAGCGCAGGATTGAACACGGTTCATCCCCGCTAGCGCGGGGAACACACATGGCGGCGATCAAGGCGATATTCAGTTTGCGGTTCATCCCCGCTAGCGCGGGGAACACCGGGGCATTGTATGTAATCCCAGCGAATACCGCGGTTCATCCCCGCTAGCGCGGGGAACACGGCCTGTAACTGCTCAAGCCACTCGTTTAAATCGGTTCATCCCCGCTAGCGCGGGGAACACATGCTGAATCATCTGTTTTCTTGGCGCGTGAACGGTTCATCCCCGCTAGCGCGGGGAACACTTTTTGTTAGAATGTTGGCATGTTTTTAGGCTCGGTTCATCCCCGCTAGCGCGGGGAACACGCTGCTCTTCACCGATAACACAGCCCATCACGCGGTTCATCCCCGCTAGCGCGGGGAACACGCAGCTATGTATCGAAGAATTGACTCCTCAAGCGGTTCATCCCCGCTAGCGCGGGGAACACTTGCATGCGCGTAAACATGGCTGGGATATTTACGGTTCATCCCCGCTAGCGCGGGGAACACTAGATACCAACCGTTACTGCGCTTACTCATAACGGTTCATCCCCGCTAGCGCGGGGAACACCTGTAACAAAATAAACGGCCATTGATTAACTCCGGTTCATCCCCGCTAGCGCGGGGAACACTGCTTCTTAATTGGAATGTGACTAGCAACATGCGGTTCATCCCCGCTAGCGCGGGGAACACATGAGTCACGGCTTTCAATGGCCTGGATTAATCGGTTCATCCCCGCTAGCGCGGGGAACATGGATTAAATAGAGAATTGATATGCGTAATGAGCGGTTCATCCCCGCTAGCGCGGGGAACACTAACTACGGGGGTCTGTAATGGCTACTTATTGCGGTTCATCCCCGCTAGCGCGGGGAACACTGAATAGATGCGGTTATGAGTGCAGATGCCTGCGGTTCATCCCCGCTAGCGCGGGGAACACAGCTTGCACACATGAAAAAGTAAAAGCTGATACGGTTCATCCCCGCTAGCGCGGGGAACACGGAACACTGCGACAGAGCAGGCGTCTGCAATGCGGTTCATCCCCGCTAGCGCGGGGAACCTGTCTCTTTTTCACATCTGACGCTGCCGACGATCTTACGCGTGTAGATCTCGGTGGTCGCCGTA
>CAMTGL010000108.1 GCA_947071955.1 uncultured Plesiomonas sp. | reverse complement strand
TTTTTTTATTGATACGGCGACAACCGAGTTCTTCTGGGTTAAGATCGTCGAAGCGTCTGATGTGTATAAGAGACTGCAGTAATACCATCGCCGATAATGCACTCTGCAACTCCCCCCGGCATGAGGATAGATCTGTGAAGAAAAACTGGATATCAGCGACACTGCTCGCCTGTAGTTTATGGACCACTGGCGTGTATGCTGATGAAGTCACGCCTTGGCAACACACGCTGCAACAAGCGCAAGGACAGACTGTCTACATTAATACCCAAGCGGGGAATACCGAATTAAATAATTATCTTAACTGGGCTACAACGCAAGTTAAGCAGCGCTTTAATATTACGCTTATCCACACTCAGACCCCCAATAACACCGAAATTGTCAGCCGTATTATGGCCGATAAAATTGCTGGAAAAAAACAACCGGGTGTGAGTGATATTGTCTGGTTACAGGGGCGCTACTTTAATACCCTGCGTAGCGCCGACTTACTGCAAGGCCCATTTGTTGAAGATCTACCACAGTGGCAGCAGGTTGATCAGAGTCTACCGGTAAAGGTTGATGCCACTTTTCCAACGCAGGGGTATGAAGCGCCATGGGGGTTAAGCCAGTTAGTCTTTATCTATAACACAGCAAGCTTGCAAACCCCTCCACAAGGCTTTAAAGATTTACTCACCTATGCCATGCAGCACCCCGGAAAAATCACTTACCCTGTGCCGACCGAAATACACGGGATAAACTTCCTCAAAGCGGCCTTGCTGCAATTAGCGCCAACGCCTGATGTGTTGTACCGTGATGTCAAAGAGAGTGATTTTAAGTATCAGACTGCCGCATTATGGCAGTACCTTGATACGTTACACGGGTATGCATGGAAAAAGGGGCAAACCTTCCCGCAGAATCAAACCGAAATGCAAGCTTTACTCAATCAAGGTGAAATTGATATTGCCCTTAGTTTCAACCCTAATGAGGTACAAAACGCCATAGCGCAAAATCGCTTACCAGAAACAGCCAAAGCGTATGCATTCGGACAAGGGGCGATTACCCGCGCTCACTTTCTGGCAATTCCGTTTAATGCGCCGTCACCTGAGGGGGCAAAAGTGGTCATTAACTTCTTGTTATCACCCACAGCACAAGCCTATAAAGAAGATCCGGCAGTCTGGGGCGACCCCACTATTCTGAGTCTGCCTGCCCTCAGTGAAACAGAAAGAGCCCAGTTTACCGCACACAGTGAGCTGTATCGGGTATTACCAGAACCTCACCCTTCATGGGGAAATGCGCTGGAAACGGAGTGGTTGCGCCGCTACGGTACAGAGTCAGTATCTACACCCGCGGCAGATACTGTGGTTTCAAGTGTGGTATCCAGTATTGAAAGCCACTCTCGGTTAAGTGTTTCGGTATCCCCTAAGTAATCGAGTAACCACTGCATTGCAGGTGAGTGATCTTGCGAGCGCCATGCGACACAGCATCGGCTGTCTAACGTTGGGGTCTCCACCTGCATCTCTATCAAACGGCCGGCCAGTAACAGTGGTTTGGCGATATGAGCCGGCATCATCCCCACACATAACCCTGCACACAAACAATCTGTAGCAGCATACCAGTCGGGTACAACCAAACGGCGCTGATTATCCAACAGCCATGTTGTTCTCTTGGGTAATAACCGTGAGGTATCTTCAAGGCAAATAGAGGGATAACGGCTAAGTACTTGATCACTGAGCGGCTGAACCCCTTGTGCTACCGGATGATCGGGACTGACTACAAAGTGCCATGACATACTCCCCATATCACGATAGTCAAAACTCCCGCCAACCGGTATCGCACTGGTTGCACCGATACCCACATCTGCACGACCATCGACCAGCGCATCCCACACGCCGTTAAACACCTCCATGCTAATGAGCAGTTCCATATCGGGAAATGCACGGTAAAAGTCTGCCACCAGATGCCGAACACGATCTGGGCGCACGATATTATCCAGCGCAATTGATAGCTGCCCACGCCACCCATTGGCCACCAGTTGACAACGGTGACGGATATCGCTCATCCGTTTCAGCGTTTCACGCGCTTCATTAACAAACGTTTGCCCTGCCGGGGTGAGCACCACATCGCGATGCCTTCTTTCAAAAAGCGTAACAGCAAGCCAAGATTCTAGCTGCCTAACCGTGTAACTAATGGCCGATGGTACGCGATGAAGCTCTTGCCCTGCGGCACTAAAACTTCCGGTTCTTGCTACAGATTCAACCACTTGCAGTGTATATTCTGACCACATCATTCTGATATCAATATAATTGAAAGCAATAGACAAATATTAACGTTTTACAGGGAAAACGTCACTCAGTAGACTGCGCGCAATATCATACCCGTCGTATAAGGTTCACTGCATAAGAGTCGCAGGCAAATGCCTTATATGGATAACAATAAAAACACAGGATAGCCACATGAAATCCTCCCTCGGTTTTACCGTATACCTTGCTGGGCTTAGTATGCTTGGCTTTTTGGCCACTGATATGTATTTGCCCGCATTTGAATCTATGCAGGTCTCTCTGGGCAGCAATGCCAGTGCTATCGGTGCAACATTAAGTATCTTCCTTGCCGGTTTTGCGATAGCGCAACTGGTCTGGGGGCCGCTCTCTGATCGCCTTGGCCGTCGTCCTATTCTGCTGGCGGGGATCTTACTGTTTACTATCGCCAGTTTCGGCTGTGTGTTTGTCACCAGTACAACACAATTACTGGTACTGCGCTTTATTCAGGCGGTTGGGGTTTGTGCTGCCGCAGTGAGCTGGCAGGCATTGGTTGTTGACCGCTTTGAGGGAAATGAAGCCAATAGAATGTTTGCAACCATTATGCCGCTGGTCGCACTCTCTCCTGCACTTGCACCATTGATGGGCGTTTGGTTACTTGAACACTTCAGCTGGCGGGCAATTTTTGTCGCGTTGGGTGTGATTGGTATTCTGCTACTGCTGTGCACGTTGCGTTTGCAAGCTCGCGGCGCGCAACCTACCACACAAAAATCGGTCAGCTACATGACTATTTTGCAGTCAACCATCTTTTCAGGTAATGCGCTGATCTTTGCTGCCTGCTCTGCTGCGTTCTTTGCATGGCTAACCGGTTCACCGTTTATCTTAGGTGAGCTGGGCTACAGTCCGCGTGATATCGGTTTGAGTTATATCCCCCAAACCATTGCTTTCTTAGCAGGCGGTTATGGTTGCCGCACGTTGCTGACCCGCACCACCGGTAAAAAAATGCTGCCATGGTTGCTTGGGTTGTTCATTTTGAGTGTGGGTATGTTGTATATCATCCCACTGACAGGTTATGTCTCTTTACTGTTGCTGATGATCCCCTTCTGCTTGCTGGCCGTGGCAAACGGCGCAATCTACCCGATTGTGGTTTCTAATGCGCTAGCACCATGGAAAGCGCATACCGGCCGTGCAGCAGCATTACAAAATGCTATTCAATTGGGATTAAGTTTTCTCGCCAGCATGATGGTATCGTGGCAGGCACAAAATGCGCTGATTGCCACGACACAAACCATGTTGATCATGGCGATGCTGGTATTGGTTGGCTATTTTTTGCAGGGCGTACGAGCAAGAAACTCGGCCACAAAACCAAGCCAAGCTTCATCACAGTAACAGGTCAATACATTACCCGAGTGAAACTTCAACCTCGGGCCAGAAATGATGCATGTGCCGGGCAGTGACCCGGCCTTCTTTTATTAGGCATAATAAGCGCTGTAGTAAAAACTCATAGCCTGGCGAGTCGTGAATACAGGCCGAGGCTTTAGCAACCACCATTAGCGCTTTGCTCCACCGCTTCGGATGCTGCGGCGCATGCTCGGTGAAAGCGTGTAGCCCAGTGTGTGAATCCCCTACAGTATTAGCAACCAACACCGCCACCCGCTCTGATAACACGGCCTCAGGCAACGCAATGGCATTGAGTAACAGCGGATCATACAAATTTTCCGGCACACTCACGATTTTGCCGTTATCCTGATAACGCAGGCTTGCGCGATCATCCATCAACTGCTGCCATAAATCTGCCGCCTGCCGATAAGCAGAGAGCGGAAAAGCAATGGCATGCTGCTCACTTTGCCTCAGTTGTGCCATATTCTGCTCTCCGCGCAAATACCGAGCATAACGAACTTGGTGGCTCTGCTGATACTCGGTATCGATATGACGAAGGATCTGGCTTTGCATCAGTGCATCTTGCAGGCTTTCCGATAACCACAGTTGCACAACACGCCCCTGAGCAAGCCAATCTGACAACAAAATCAACGGCTTTTGCATAGAGACCAGAGCATGTGTCAGCTCATGCTCTGATACCGGAAACGCTGGGCTGCCGCTCATCAGTGCTTGCCAGTATATTTTACGATCAACATTCAGATCGCCATGACAGAGAATATCATCAAACAACACCACACTTTCGTGTGTTCGCCCTGCCCGCCGCAGCATTTCACGCAGCGTAGCCGCACAAACGCTGTCTGAAATTATGTGGATCAGTGCAGATGCCATGGAACTCCCCTTAATCCTGAATCGAGACCAATATGCGAGGTCAGGCGCATATCAGATATTCAGAATAATAGGATTATGAGAATAAAAACCGAGATATAAGTTAAAAAAAAGGCCGCCATTGGCAGCCTTTAATACTAACTTGTTACAGAACTCACACTTACTGATACTGGCCAGCACGCAGTGCAGCAATACGCTTATCCAGTGAAGGGTGGCTCATGAACAACTCACTGAAGCTTTTTTTACCACTGTTGATACCAAATGCCATCATAGAGCCTTCCATTTGTGGCTCATGGCTGGTTTTCAAACGCTCAAGGGCGGCTACCATTTTATCGCGGCCCACCAGCTTGGCAGAGCCCGCATCGGCGTGAAATTCACGGTAACGTGAGAACCACATGGCAATAATGCTGGCTAGAATACCAAACACCAGTTCCAGCACCATGCTGATCCCAAAATAGATCAGCGGGTTTCCGTTGCTGCTCTCTTCACCATCGTCATTATTGGAAAGAAAACCAGATGCCACTTGCGCAATAATACGTGAAATAAAGATCACAAAGGTGTTCAATACGCCCTGAATCAGCGTCATCGTGACCATATCACCATTTGCCACATGGCTGATTTCATGAGCCAGTACAGCTTCGGCTTCATCACGGGTCATGCTCTCTAGCAGACCACTGCTGACTGCCACCAGCGAATTATTACGGCTCGGGCCGGTTGCAAATGCATTGATATCCATTGAGTGATACACAGCCACTTGCGGCATTGCAATGCCTGACTGCTGTGCCTGTTGACGAACGGTCTCCATCAACCAGCGCTCGACTTCATTGCGAGGTTGCTCAATAACCTCGGCTCCCACCGAACGCAAGGCCATCCATTTAGACATCATCAGTGAGATCAGTGAACCACCAAACCCAAACAGGCCAGCCATAATAGCCAAACCGGCCACACTGCTCGATTGAATACCGGTCAGGCTCAGTACTAGACTGAAGACCATCATCACCGCAAGGTTGGTTAAAAGGAACAATGCAATACGCATCATAAGCGTTACGTCCTTAGAGTCGAATCATGAGTAGAATTACAGGCATCATAGAGCCTGAATGTCATCTTTCAAGCATTTTAGACATATTTCTTTTCATTTTAACGACCTACATCAATATTTTAATTTAAAATAAGTGATAGAGATCACTTCTAGCCACCATAAAATACGATATGGAATGTGAATAAATCCAACGTTCTGGACTGAATTTAAGGCGTGTCTGTTTTAAAAATGGCTGGGCGTAGATGCTGGAAATATAAAAAATCAGTAAAAACAGTATGATAGTACTGGAAGATTAACATCATGGTAGAGCGTGCACTTGGTCGGCTCCTTGGTCGACAGTAGAACAAAGATGACAGCACGCAGCATTGTATTACGACTATAGTCTTACTTGCGAAAATGCGATCTATAGCTGATAGTGAATGTATACAAGGGAACAATGATATTACACGCCACTCAGGTAAGGAGACCCCATGGCTGATAAAGAAAACTACTTGGTTGCGATTGATATTTTACGCTGTCACTTAGGCAAAAGTTACGAAGAAGCTTGTGAAGTGTTGGGATTAGAGCAAAACCCGCGTTATTCCCATGCCGATAATAGTGATTCAGCCTGCATAGTGGCCGCTGAGTAATCACAAGCAAGACAGCACGGTAGTCTAGCAACCAGTAAAAAGGCACTTTTAAAGTGCCTTTTTTGTGCGTCTGCATTTTGTTTCACTAACCGAGCAGCGGTGTTAAATCCATATATTTACCTAACTGCTGTTTTTCAGGGCGAGAGATATACGGGATCTCACCTAACTGTGGTGCTGGCATACGCGCACGCAGGGTTTGAATTAATTCAGCATAGTGTGTCAGGCACGGATTAACGCGGTTTGCTACCCAGCCAACCAGTTCAACACCATCATTGGCGATAGACTCCGCCGTAAGAATGGCATGATTCAGACAACCGAGTTTAATGCCTACCACTAGGATCACCGGCATTTTTTCACCCACAACCCACTCAGACAGGCTCTGTTTGTCTGTCACCGGCACTCGCCAGCCGCCACACCCTTCAACCAGAACCAGTTCAGCCTGTGATTCTAGCGTTGTGACACCTTTTGAAAGATGCGTAAAATCAATATCAATCCCGTCAAGCTTGGCAGCCAAATGCGGAGAGATAGGCTCACGCAGTGCTATCGGATTCACCAGCTCATAAGGTACGGCAACAGAGGCTGAACTTTGTAAGACCAGAGCATCGCTGTTGCGCAGCCCCTCTTCGGTTTCTGTACAACCCGATGCAATGGGCTTATAGCCCACAATCGAGTGCCCCATACTGGCAGCAGCCTGCATAAAGGCACGGCTAACCACAGTCTTCCCCACTTCGGTATCGGTGCCCGTAACAAAAAAACGCTTACTCATTGACGATTACTCCACAACACACGTCAAAGCTGG
>CAMTGL010000107.1 GCA_947071955.1 uncultured Plesiomonas sp. | reverse complement strand
AAGCATTCTGCATATAAAGCTGCATAGGGTGTTAACCGAGTATTGTCTACATAATGAGTAAATTGCCACTTTATTTACACTATTCGATCGCTAAAGGTTGTTTATCTAAAACTTTTATCTAACATAGGAAATATAAACAGATACGAATACAGAAATATTCAAGTGCAGAATCAAAGAGCCGACCCTGCGCCAGTCTCTGAGCATTTATTGAATATAATCACGACAAGACTTGACCCCTAATACAACAGATAGCTGTTGAGTGAGCGCACAGATGCTACGAACTCGCACCAAAATGTTTATCAGGAAAATCCTCTACGCAGTACTGATCATCTGGTGTGTATGCTATTTGCTCAACGCGGGTTATCAAACCACGACAGGGCAATCTGGGTTGTGTGACCCGTATGTGCTGAACATTGAAAATATTGATCAGTATTTCGATGCGCTTTACCGCTGTAATATTTACGATTAAGCGCATACACCCTATTTTGTGAAGGCAATCGAATACACTTGCCTCACGATTTTTTTCACGGTGTAAATAAAAGCAGTTAGTGCGCTTAGTTTACTGAATCGATTCAGATTGCTTGAAAATCGCGTTTTCCTGCCTATAATGGTCACAGTAAACACTGAATGTGACCTGTATCTATATTTTTTATCGTCACATTCATTCGCGATAAACAGACGCACTATTGATTATTTATGCATAAAAGTGCAAGTCATGCAATCGCACACTTAACGAACAAACAGGCTATTGAATACTCGATTACTGATAAACAGACCTGCTGATTATCATGCGTACAAAGCGTGCTTTATGCGCCTAATCATTCAATAACCCGCAGATACAATACATTGGTGTTATGTATGGCAAACTGCATACCGATAACACGGATGTAACGTCAGGCTAGGGTGTTACATTCGGCCATTTGCATCACGCGTTTAGGAATATGATTTATTTTATATGATTAACCTTTTCGGCAATTTACGACAAACGCTATACCGAGGCACTCACACCGCTCTCGCAGCTATCTTGCTGAAAAGAAATAATAATTCCCTATTGATGCATGCCCGTTTTACGCTGACACACCAACTATCACGCCTGAATAAAACAATCTTCAAAAATCTTTCATCTTTCTATTGTGTTATAGCGTTACTACTACGCTCCGTATGCCAGCAGCTCTGTGCTTATTTGCTGACTGGTCACCCGAATTTATTCATTACTCGTTGCAGATAATTTGACCATGAAAAAAACTAAAATCGTTTGTACTATCGGCCCAAAAACTGAATCTAAAGAGATGCTCGGCAAGTTGCTAGATAGCGGCATGAACGTGATGCGTCTGAACTTCTCGCACGGTGACTACGAAGAGCACGGTAATCGTATTCTTAACCTGCGTGCAGTTATGGCTGAAACCGGAACACGCGCGGCTATTTTGCTTGATACTAAAGGCCCAGAAATTCGCACCATCAAACTTGAAGGTGGTAACGATGTTTCTCTGGTTGCAGGCCAGACATTTACCTTCACCACTGACAAAACCGTTATCGGTAATACCAGTTGTGTAGCGGTAACTTACGAAGGTTTTGCACAAGATCTGAAAGCAGGCGATACCGTTCTGGTTGATGATGGCCTAATTGGTATGAAAGTCACTTCAGTGACTGAAAACAGCGTTATCTGTACCGTTCTGAACAACGGTGATCTGGGTGAGAACAAAGGCGTTAACCTGCCGGGTGTTTCTATCCAACTGCCAGCACTGGCTGAAAAAGATAAGCGCGACCTGATCTTTGGTTGTGAGCAAGGTGTTGATTTTGTTGCTGCATCTTTCATCCGTAAGCGTGATGATGTGCTGGCTATCCGTGAGCACCTGAAAGCACACGGCGGAGAAAAAATTCAGATTATCTCTAAAATTGAAAACCAAGAAGGCTTGGACAATTTTGACGAAATTCTGGAAGCGTCTGATGGCATCATGGTTGCCCGTGGCGACTTGGGTGTTGAGATCCCAGTAGAAGAAGTTATCTTCGCACAGAAGATGATGATTCAAAAATGTAACCGTGCGCGTAAAGTGGTTATTACTGCAACGCAAATGCTTGATTCTATGATCAAGAACCCACGCCCTACCCGCGCAGAAGCCGGTGACGTAGCGAATGCTATCCTTGATGGTACTGATGCTGTGATGCTATCAGGTGAAAGTGCCAAAGGTAAGTACCCACTGGAAGCTGTGTCTATCATGGCAACCATTTGTGAGCGTACTGACCGTGTAATGCCAAGCAACCTGTCTGCTGCAAATGACAGCGCTAAGCTGCGTATTACTGAAGCGGTGTGTAAAGGTGCAGTTGAAACTGCTGAGAAGCTGCAAGCACCTCTGATTGTTGTAGCTACTGAAGGTGGCAAGTCAGCAAAATCCGTACGTAAATACTTCCCTCAGGCAAACATTCTGGCACTGACAACCAACGAGAAAACAGCACAACAGCTGGTTCTTAGCAAAGGTATTACACCGCTGATCGTTCCTGTGATTGCTTCTACCGACGATTTCTACCGTCTGGGTAAAGAGGCTGCATTGGCTTCTGGTCTGGGTGAGAAAGGTGATGTGGTTGTCATGGTATCGGGTGCATTAGTACCAAGCGGTACAACCAATACTTCATCTGTTCACGTTCTGTAATTTCTGTTTTCCCTGTACGCAAAAAATACGTACAGGGTTTCTGGAATTTGCTAATGCATTGAGCAGCAGTAAAGCCAATTTAAAACAGTAAGATACAGCCCGTACTACGGGATCAAAAAAGGCATGCCTTACCATGATATTGGAAGCATGCCTTTTTTATTGTCTGTTTTTTTATCGTTTACTCTGCATTTATAAATAACCACACTTATAAATAGCTGCGCTGATTATTTTGCTGTATCACGATGCTGATATTTGCTTGCCAGTGTTAACGGAATAATAAACAAGCTGACACCTGGATAACGGCTACTGCCATCTTCATGCTCAAATTTGTGCACCACTTCTTGATAAAGCGAATTATTTTCATCAACGGTCACATCAATGAATAGCTCACCAAGATAAGGTACATCTGCATCATTATCTGGCCATAAATCAAAACACTCACGGTACCCAATGCTGTTTTTATCCAGCCACGCCAATGTTTTAATGCGTAATTCATCATTTTTATAATCAAACTCATCCAGCTCTGAATCATCTGGGCTGAAAAAAGTGATCATGAGTACATCGGCTTTTTTTTGCCGAGCAATGCTATCAATGGTGACCCACTCTTCTGACATCGTGCTTTCCTATTTTTTATGCATACCTTTTTTAGGCGTATGTTGTTATACCGCCAAGGTCATGGTCGAAATAACTGTATCGTCCGCTATCATACCTTGCCGGCTTTCTCAGCCCTAGTCGAGGGGAAAAAAAAGCAAAGTCTCGCTCTATTAGGTTATTTTTCACACTGCCTGTTTTTATGCCAAACACCCGCAGATAACTCTTTATGTTTTCTTTAAATTCAGCAGACAGCATGATGAATGCGCTATAGCGCAAAGAAACAGCCATAGAGTTGTACAAAATCAGCGCAATTATCTCTTTGTCCCCTCAGAGTGAAAGAAAAGAGTCTGTAGGAAACTATGTCACATCACATTTTTATGTAAAAATACATAAAGTGTGATGTTCGTTAGACTCTGCCCCATTACACCGCTCACCCCAGAGAATACAGCGTAATCCTGATCTCTATCTCACTTTGATTAAGACTGAGCAATGAATACTGACGTGAATACTTCAATAAAAGATGGCTTGTTAGAAAAACTCTTCAAGTTGAAAGCACACGGCACTAACCCTAAAAAAGAGCTGGTCGCGGGGATCACCACCTTCCTGACGATGGTATATATTATTTTCGTTAACCCGCAGATCCTGTCAAATGCGGGTATGGATACACAAGCGGTATTCGTTACCACCTGTCTTATCGCTGCTGTTGGTAGTATTCTGATGGGGCTGTTTGCCAATTTGCCGATTGCGCTAGCGCCAGCAATGGGTCTAAACGCCTTCTTTGCGTTTGTGGTTGTTGTGGGTATGGGTTACTCATGGCAGATTGGTATGGGAACCATTTTCTGGGGTGCAGTTGGCCTATTGTTGCTGACCGTATTTCGTGTTCGTTACTGGCTGATTTCGAATATTCCCGTCAGTTTACGTATTGGTATTACCAGTGGTATTGGTCTGCTGATTGCGCTGCTGGGTCTGCATAATGCGGGAATTGTTGTCGCCAGCCCTGCCACTATGGTGACGGTAGGTGATTTAGCCTCTCTGCCTTGTGCATTAGGTGCATTGGGCTTTTTCCTGATCGTGATTTTAGCCGCGCGCGGTGTCTATTCAGCAGTACTGATCTCGATGATTGTTACCACCACGCTAGGAGTCCTGTTTGGTGATGTCAAGTTTCAGGGGCTAGTCTCTCTACCACCAAGCGTGATGCCGGTATTCGGGCAGTTAGAGTTGGTCAACTCACTGGATATTGGTCTAGCAGGGATAATCTTCTCATTCATGCTGGTCAATCTGTTTGACTCTTCCGGTACACTAATTGGTGTGACCAACAAAGCCGGATTAGCTGATGAAAAAGGCCGTTTTCCGAACATGCAAAAAGCCCTATACGTTGACAGCATCAGCTCTGTCGGCGGTGCATTTATGGGCACCTCATCGGTTACCGCATTTATTGAAAGCTCCGCCGGTGTATCGGTTGGTGGGCGTACCGGCCTGACAGCGATTGTTGTCGGTATCCTGTTCTTATTGGCTATTTTCTTCTCACCGCTAGCTGCCATGGTGCCTGCCTACGCTGCTGCAGGCGCACTGATTTATGTTGGTGTGCTGATGACCGCTGATCTGGCAAAAGTGAAGTGGAGCGATCTGACCGAAGCAGCACCAACGTTCATCACCACCATCATGATGCCGTTTAGCTTCTCAATCACCGAAGGTATTGCAACTGGCTTTATCTCTTACTGTGTATTAAAAGCAGGTACAGGCCGCTGGAAAGAGCTAAATCCGTGTGTTGTGGCCGTTGCATTGCTATTTCTGATTAAATTTATCTGGGTAGATGCACATTAATATCGGTAATATCAGCCTGTTGCCGCAAGGTTAATGCTAACGGCAACAGAGGTACTGTACAGATAACAACCTGATTTTGCTGATGAAAAAATGAAAAAGCGCTTTACGGTATCCGCGTTATTCACGGTATATCGTTAAAGCGCTTTTTTTATTTGTGGTACTACTGATGATGTTTGTTGACCACTCACTAGCTTTGCTGTGCGCTTTCACCTTACATTTAGGTTCAGCGCTCTCATAAAGTCAGGTCTGATTTAGTAATACTGATCATCGTTATCGTTGTCATTATCACTGTCATACTCGTCATAATGGCGATTTTCATCATTTTGCTTGCTACGGCGGCGTGGTGCATGTGGGTCAACGTCATAACAATCATCACCCTGCTGGGTATCGTCATCTTCATCTTCATCTACATCATGATCATTTTCATCATAGCCGTCATCGGCATCATCATCGTCGTCATGATCTGTATCTGAATCTGCATCTGATACTGCAGAGTCATCGTCATCCTCATCATCAAACATCACAGGAACGGTTTGCCCCTGTTTTGCCTCACGGATCTCTGCGGCAACTTGTGCTATCGCCTGACCACTTGATAAGCCTTGCGCCATCAGTTGATGGATTTTCTCAACGGCTTCTTGCTGTTCTGCGTGTGATAATGCGGGCAGACTCATCAGAGTGACTCCTTATTAAACTTCACAATAAAATTTACCGAGTAAATTGACTCAATCTTGCACGGTGTTGCCCTTTTCATACCGAGAAAGGTTATCGACGATAAGGGGCATCGAGTATAAAGCAGGCGTGGCAATATATGCAGAGAAATACCGTATACCAAAACAAAAAGGAGCCGAAGCTCCTTTTTTGTCAAAACAAAGGCTAAATATGTAAAAGCTGAGACTAAGAACAGCCTAATTTCACTTATTTTTGCATCTCAAGTTCGGCAATTTTTACTTTCCAGATATCAGGCCCTATCTGGTGTACATTTGCGCCGCGGCTGTCTACAGCCACGGTAACGGGCATATCTTTTACATCAAATTCGTAAATCGCTTCCATCCCTAAATCGGCAAAAGCGACCACACGTGACTTTTTAATGGCTTTCGCCACCAGATAAGCCGCACCACCAACAGCCATCAAATACACCGCTTTATGCTTTTTGATGCTCTCTATTGCCGCGGGGCCACGCTCTGACTTACCGATCATGCCAATTAACCCAGTTTCACCCAGCATCATCTCGGTAAATTTATCCATGCGTGTAGAGGTTGTCGGGCCAGCGGGACCAACCACTTCATCACCGACCGGATCAACGGGGCCTACGTAGTAAATAAAGCGATTATTAAAATCAATACCATCAGGCAGGCCTTGCCCACTGCTTAGCATATCGTGGATACGCTTGTGTGCGGCATCTCGCCCTGTCAGCATTTTACCCGATAACAGTACAGTTTCGCCGACGGTCCACTGCTGGATCTCTGCAGGGGTGACGGTATCAAGATTGACTCGGCGCACATTTGCACCGGCTTCCCACGTAATTTTCGGCCACTGGTCGAGTGAAGGCGGAGTCAGCTCTGCTGCCCCCGAGCCATCGAGGGTAAAGTGAATATGACGGGTGGCAGCACAATTGGGGATCATCACCACCGGTTTGGACGCGGCATGCGTCGGAGCGCTCTTAATTTTGACATCGAGCACAGTGGTTAATCCACCAAGCCCTTGCGCGCCAATGCCTAAACGGTTAGCACGCTGATAAATATCAAGGCGCAGTTTCTCTTCGGTGGTCTGTGCACCGCGTTCGATTAATTCCTGAATATCACAGCTTTCCATTAAGGCTTCTTTTGCCATAACAGCCGCTTTTTCTGCCGTACCACCAATACCAATTCCGAGCCTTCCCGGAGGGCACCAGCCTGCCCCCATAGTTGGCAGTGATTTGT
>CAMTGL010000106.1 GCA_947071955.1 uncultured Plesiomonas sp. | reverse complement strand
ATGTGTATACGACACAGAGCCTATTTAGATCAGCAGTTTGCACAGCAAGAGTATGTTACTGGTGCAACCTTCTCGATTGCCGATGCCTATATGTTTACCGTACTTGGCTGGGCAACACCGCTGAAAATTGATTTTGCTCCGTATCCACATGTACAAGCGTATCTTGCCCGTATCGGCGCGCGTCCGGCTGTACAGCAAACACTCAAAGCCGAAGGGCTGATTTAACCACCGTTGAGTGGCTAACAGCCACTCATTTTCGTTAACAAAACGCCCCTGAGCAGCCATGCTACTCAGGGGCGTTTTTATACCGACGGGTTGATACCGAACAGTTCAGAAAAAGAGATAGTGTCAGATCACAATAACCCGCTCACTTCATGCTGTAATGCGCTCGGCCAGACACCACACTGCACCTGCCCGATATGCGGGCGTTGCAACAACAACATGGTCAGCCGTGATTGCCCGATACCGCCGCCAATAGTTTGCGGCATCGCACCCTGCAACAGGTTCTGATGCCATGCCTGACTTAAACGCGCCTCATCACCGGTCAGTGCCAGCTGATGTTGCAGTGCGGCAGCATCTACCCGAATCCCCATTGATGACAGCTCAAGCACATCATCCAGCACCGGGTTCCAAACTAAAATATCACCGTTTAAACCGGCCAAGCCCTCAATCCCCGCAGAGCTCCAGTCATCATAATCGGGGGCGCGGCAGTCGTGCGCATCACCGTTTGACAGTGCCCCGCCGATACCCATCAGGAATACCGCACCCAACTCTTTGGCAATCGCCCGCTCGCGCTCTTTGGCACTGAGCTCTGGATAACGCTGCAACAACTGCTCACTGTGCATAAACTGGATATCAGATGGCAGGAATGGCGTTAACCCATACTCGGCGCACACAGCACGCTCGGTCTGCTTAATGGCACGGTAAATTTTCTGTACTGTCTGTTGCAGATAGGCTGGCGTACGCTCAGCTTCAGGCATCACCCGCTCCCAATCCCACTGATCAACATACACAGAGTGAATAGCCGACAGCCGGTCTTCATCAGGGCGTAGTGCCTTCATGTGCGTGAAGATCCCCTCTCCGGCCTGAAAACCGTAACGTCCTAGTGTATGGCGCTTCCATTTTGCCAATGAATGCACCACCTCAAACTGTGCTTGTGGCAAGGTTTTTACCTTCACTTGCACAGCTTGCTCACTGCCCGACAAGTTATCCTGAATGCCATCACCCACTTGGCTCAAAATTGGCCCCTGCACTTCCACCAGATCAAGGTGTTGTGCCAGTTGATCGGAAAAGTAGGTTTTTACAAAGCTGATTTGCTGCTGGCGCTGGATAAATTCTCTGCTCATGATACGGCTCTTCTGCTGTTATTGCCGGTCTACTGACCCGTCAAAAAAGGTGAATATCGCGCTAACAGAGCCATGCATACCATTTGCTCCTGCGCCTCTCTGTTTTTGATTCTTCAACAAAACCGCCATACAATTCAATATTCATTAATAAAAATAACCATTACATGTAATTATCACTAAAAAAATAGCACTATATTTAATGGATCAATAATTACAGGCAGTAAAAATGGGCGAAAATTACCGGATCGATAATCTGGATAAATCGATACTGAGCGCATTAATGGATAATGCGCGCACTTCATATGCTGAACTGGCTAAGCGTTTTGGGGTCAGCGCCGGTACGATTCATGTACGGGTAGAGAAAATGAAAGAGGCTGGAATCATTGAAGGAACGCGGGTGCAGGTTAGCGCCAAGCGGTTGGGCTATGATGTCTGCTGTTTTATCGGTATTAATCTGAAAAGTGCCAAAGACTACCCCTCAGCACTGGGGAAATTACGCGAGCTTGATGAGGTGGTCGAAGCCTATTACACCACCGGTAACTACAGTATTTTTATCAAGGTGATGACCCGCTCAATTGATGAGTTGCAGCATGTGCTGGTCAATAAAATTCAGAATATTGATGAAATTCAGTCAACGGAAACACTGATCTCACTGCAAAACCCCATTTTGCGTGATGTACAGCCGTAAGATAAATCCCTTCTGCTAACGGCCAGCAGCCCACACTATCTGCTGGCCCACGCAACAAAGCTTGGCCGTCAGCCGAAAACGTGGCATTGGCAACAACATCAAAGAATTTGGGTCAGAGTAACCTGATTCTTCCCGTTGCGTTTCGAGGCATAGAAACAGTCATCGTCGATGGTAAACACCGTTTCAAACTCCTGATTTCTGGCAATACAACCGCCGATTGAAACGGTAATCTGCTCAACCTCTACTGCTGGAGACATCTGAGCAATGGTGCTACGGATCAGCTCAGCCCGATGCCGAATAATCTCTTCCCTGTCCGTCATAATAATTAATAGAAACTCTTCACCACCCCAGCGGGCAACCAGATCAGTGTCACGGGTCAGTTTTTGCAGCACTGATGAGATAGATTTCAGCACCTGATCTCCCACTGCATGCCCGTAAACATCATTCACCTGTTTAAAATCATCAGCATCAATCACCAGAACGCTATAACAGGATGGTATTTTCTTTAAATTATCATGCACATAGTGGCGATTATGTAAACCCGTTAGGCTATCTAAATAAATTTTGGTTCTAAAGGCAAGTAGACGGGAAGCTATCAACACACTCAGGCTAGAGATAATCAGTGCCATCAGCAGATCAGACACACGTAATAGCGATAAATCACTGTAACTAATATTAAATTGATGAGGTGAACAGGGAATATTATAATGCTCACTTGGGGTAACCGCAGATAAATAGAATTTTGTATTGTTATCACGATTAAAATGACTAATTAAATCAGGTAAAATTGTTGATTTAATATCTGCAATCACCACTGCATCGAGTTTTCCCTTGTTATACAATGGCATAAGAATACTGAATATTGATAATCCTGAATCACTCTCTTTATAATGCTTAGTTAAGTGAACAAAACAACCACGGAAAGCAAATTGATTGTAGTCTTCACCAAAGATCTCTTGCTTAAGATTCTCATGTTTGAAAATACCTTGTAATACCGAATTGTGCAGAGGTGAATGGCTATTATGCTGCTGTGGAATAACCAATGCATAATCATGATTATACTTTACTAATGATAACGTCGATAAAAACCCTAGCGTCACCTTATCTAGATTATCTTTGATAGCACGAATATCAGCAAAGAGATCAGGTATTGGATGCAATGGTCTTTCATTACCTGACAACGTGATAAAAGCAATATTCGGAAACTGCTTACTTTTTACTTCAGCATCATCAAGCGAAAGTGTTGGTGCATTATGGTAGGCCACAGCAACATTACGCAGTTGGTAATAACTATCAAGAAATAAAATATTGATCTCATCAAGTAAGATAGTTTTACGTAATACATAGCGAGTCTGCGCATTATTGAATAAAAATAACGTCACTAATACATTAATGAGGATAAATAAGTAGAATAAGCCTAGCTTTCGTTTATTTTTTGGCATCGACTCATCGTTCAGTAGTTAACCATAAGGTGTATTAGGACAGGGTATCCATCACAGCGATAAACATAACTCTCGGGCCGAACACAATGTCATCAACATAACACGCTAAATATAACAGAAAGGGTCTGCTGCATACCTTCTGCTATCTTAAACCATATTCTGCTAATGATCTCCCCCTTGATGCTTATCTCACCACATCTTTTACATGACAATAGGGCAACAAACACCCCCATCCCGACACCATCCCGTAACAGACCAAGCCAATTATCGTACATTTCAAAAAAAAACGGTTGTACAGGTAAAAAAAATGTTTGTGTTAAGGTGATCACACTATTGCATCGCTGTATCGTTTCAGCTATTCTTGCTTTAACAGGAAATGAGACATCACTCACACAACCTGTTTCTGTAAATCAAAACCCTAAATACTGTTACTTCAAGGAGCTTTATCATGACTTTATCTATCATCCGTCAGCGTGCTGTTCAGGCTCAAAAGCAACAAGCTGCCATTAATTTAGTGTCTCGTGCCTTCAACAAAGCACGTGCTTACTGGCACATTCGCAATGCACAAAGCTTTTAATTCAAAAAGCGTTATTAAACCATTTAGATGTTTGTCGCGATAATTTAGTGAAGGCATCTTGAGATACACCACCATAGCGGTGTTATCACCGATGTCATTATACGGTGTTCAGTGTAAACCGTATTGCAACAGCGTGTTGAATATAACCACGATTGAATAGAATAACGTTGAAATAAACTATCTAAAGCATACTGATGTTTACCCGATCAGGGTAGAAAGGCAGTATGTACTTATCTTACTGACAATGTTCAGCTTTTTATCTCTTCTTTTATTCCCTATCGTTTTTTATTATCCCTGTTGATTTTCTATCTCTGCTGAATATCCTTTTACACACTCCTCACGCCCTAAGCTTTGAGATCCCTATTAAGTATTTGTCTTTTTTGCTGTTGTTGCTTATTGGTATTAGCGCCAAACAGTATTTTAGAAAAGTACTGTTTGGCGATGATAAACCGCTACTGTTGCAGCAGGTTAAACAGTTGCTCACTGTCAATTTTATCAACGTGTGATTGCCCGCTGAGTACTTTATCCGCCAGTTCGCGCTTTTCACTGTGCAGAGCGACAATTTTCTCTTCTATTGTGCCTTCGGCCACCAAACGGTATACGGTCACCGGCTGGGTTTGCCCCATACGATGCGCACGATCACTGGCCTGATCTTCAACCGCCGGATTCCACCACGGGTCAAGGTGAATCACGGTGTCGGCCTCGGTTAAGTTCAGCCCAGTACCGCCAGCCTTCAGGCTGATTAAAAATAGCGGGTGCTCTCCGGCTTTAAAACTGTCGATTGCCCGTTGACGGGCGGTACTCGAACAGCTGCCATCAAGATAGCTGTAGGTTAGTTTACGCTGATCAAGCTGTTGACGCAGCAGGGTCAGCAGGCCGACAAACTGGCTGAAAATCAGCACTTTATGCTGACCACTGAGTGCTTCATCAATCAGTAATAACGCCTCTTCGAGCTTACTGGCCGGCCCTTGATAATCGGCCATTGACAGACGCGGGTGACAACAGATCTGGCGCAAACGGGTAAGACCAGCCAGTAGGGTCATGCTGCCGCTTTGGTTACTATCATCGCTAAGTTCAGTCAGTGTTTGCTGACGAGCGGCTTCATACAGCGCCCACTCTTGTTCGGTTAGGCTGACACTGTGGGTGATTTCTGTTTTATCTGGCAGTTCGGTTAATACCTGTTTTTTGGTACGACGCAGAATAAACGGTGAAACCAGTGCGCGCAGACGTTGTAGGCTCTCATCATCACGCACGGCGGTTGCATATTGGCGGGTAAATTTATTTTTGCTGCCAAGCAGCCCCGGATTGATGAAAGCGAACAAGCTCCACAATTCGGTGAGATCGTTTTCAACCGGCGTACCACTGAGGGCAATACGGGCTTGTGCCTGCAATTTAAACAGTGAGCGTGCACGCTGGGTATTGGCATTTTTAATCTGCTGTGCTTCATCGAGCACTGCAGTGGACCAGTTTTTTTCCAGCAACCACTCTTCACAACGGGCAATCAGGCCATAACTGAGCAGCACAATATCGCGGGTAGACGCGCGGGTAAACATAGCTGCGCGATCATCGGCCTGTTCAATATTGAGTACATTCAGTTCAGGGGCAAAACGGGCAATCTCCGCACTCCAGTTGTGCAAGACTGATTTTGGAGCAACAACCAGTGCAGGGCCACTATGTTGCCGGAAGCGCAACAGAGTAAGGGCTTGCAGAGTTTTCCCCAGCCCCATGTCATCGGCCAAGCAGGCACCAAAACCGTGTTCACTTAAGTGTGCCAGCCACTGCACGCCTTCACGCTGATAGCTGCGCAGCAGTTGCAGTAATGGTTCTGGCAGGGCTACTTGTTGCTGCCAGCGGGCGGTCAGTGCCTGCCACTGTTCATCACCTTCGAGGGCTTTTTGCCCCAGCAGTTGTTGTAGTGGGAATGCCAGTTGACTGTTAAAGCTGTGATCGTCATTGACCAGATTGCGCAGTGCAGCTAAATGCTGTTGCAACTGTTCGGTTAACAGCAGGATCTGGCCATCTTCAAGGGTGATGTAATCACGTGATTCACTGCTCAGTAGCTGGCGCAGTGAAGCGACCACAACTTTATCAACGGTGATATCCCCCTCGAGGGCAAACCACTCTTTTTGATCACTGACTCGCAGTTGCAAGTCGGCAACATCCACGGTATGTGCACGCTGACTTTGCTTGCGCCACAAGACATTGACTTGCCGCAGCAGCGGGCTGCGCTGCAATTGTTGCAACAACCCGATAGCCGCACTGCCCTGCCAGCGCCATTGATATTGCCCCTCTTCCCCACCGAGCAGTGCCTGCCACGGCTGGGCCTGTTCGAGCTCTTGTGCTAGATCTCGCTGATACCAGTGCAGGGTATTTTGCGGGTCAACCACCCACTCATCACCTTTTCCGGCCGGTAATGGGTGACGCCAGCTCGCTTGCGGCTGACTGAACAGTTGGATCTCTAATCCATCGCCCAGCCAATTGAGCCATAAATAGAGTTTCGGCTGCCAGACCGTCAGTTCAATGTTACTCGGTAGGGCCGGATGCTGACTGTACCAAGGTTGCTGCGGCCAGCGCTGGATCATTTTTTGTAGCGAAGGCAGTGAGGTCACTGGCAGTGCACTTGGTGCGCGGCGAAATGATCGCAAAAGTGGGGCTAGCTGTTGCGGCAGCTGATAGAACTGCCAGATATCGGCAGTGATCGGGCGCAGTGTACCCGGATCCATGGCCTGCCGCGGGGCTAAAATACAGTTAACGCCATCACTGTCGGTCTGCGCTTCAAAGCGGATCAGTGGCTGAATCGGCAGTAAGGTGAGTGGCTCGCCTTCGGGTAAAAATACCCGTGGATGCAGACTGAGCGCCTGTAGCAGCGGCTCATCGACCATGACATCCCGATAAAAGTAGTGCTCTTGCGGATTGGTAGCGCGGTACACTTTCAGGTCGTCTTCATCGAGCAAACGCTCAGCTTCCAGACGCAAATTATAGATGCTGACTACCCGCCCTTTGGTCCAACCTTTTTTCCCACGCTTTTGAATTTTGGCC
>CAMTGL010000105.1 GCA_947071955.1 uncultured Plesiomonas sp. | reverse complement strand
GGGAAAGATAACCTTCGCTTGAGTGCGATCCGATTTACTGCGCCGGATCACGATAAGGCGATACTGGTTGTCAATGGTCGCCTAGAGACTTACCTGAAGTATCAAGAGCTGGCCTACGATCTGTTTTTACAGGGCTATGATGTATTTTTGTTTGATCATCGCGGACAGGGGCTGTCAGACCGTCTGTTGCCCGATCCACAAAAAGGGTATGTCCGGCACTTTAGCGATTATGTCAGTGATATGAAAACGGTGCGTGATCAGCTGTTCACACAGGCAGAGCAGGCGCGCGGCAAGCCATACCTTCAGCGAGATCTGCTGGCGCACTCAATGGGCGGGGCAATATCGAGCCTGTATCTGGCACGCTATCCACACGATTTTACCGCCGCCGCACTGTCAGCACCGATGCACGGTATTTTGTTTCCAATGCCGATGTGGCAGGTTAAAACCCTGACCACGGTTGCCAAATTATTTACCCGCTATGATCAAGGCTATGCACCGAGCACCGGCCCTTATTTGGCAACACCGTTTGCCGGTAATGACCTGACCCACAGTCAGCCGCGCTACCAGTGGTTTCGCGATCTGTATGCCGCGCATCCGCAGGTGCAGCTCGGCGGCCCGACACTGCACTGGATTGGTGAGAGTGTTCAGGGCGCAGAACAGGCGATCGCACAAGCCGGTACGATTACAACCCCATTGCTGCTGCTACAAGGCAGTGAAGATACCGTGGTAGATAATAAAGCCCATCGCGTATTTTGTCAGGCAATGAAACGTGCTGGGCATCCGTGTGCTACCGGTGCGCCGGTGACCATCAGTGGTGCTCACCATGAGCTGCTGTTTGAGCAAGATCCGCTACGGGTTGAGGCATTACAACAGGTACTGCACTTTTTTTCCGCACAGTCTGTAGCGCATTAATCCGCTGGCTGATAGCGAAAGTTTAGTGAGGCTGATCACCCTATCGAGTGAGAATTGGTCATATCAACAGACAGCCTCACACCAGCGGGTATACTGTAGGCCTCACTTTTTCGGTAACCAGAGTATGTCACTATGTATCGTGTTGTCGCCTCAGATCTGGACGGAACTTTACTGACCCCAGATCACCGCGTATCCCCTTTTACTGCGGAAACTTTACATCTGCTGACCGAGCAGGGTGTGCGTTTTATTTTTGCTACTGGCCGCCATCATGTTGATGTCGCTCGTATCCGTGATAATTTGGGTATCGATGCCTATATGGTCACCTCAAACGGTGCGCGGGTACACAATACCGCCGGAGAGCTGGTGTTCAAGCATGACTTGCCCGCTGAAATTGCCCGCGATCTGATGCTGCTAGCACACAATAATCCCGACATTATCACCAATGTTTATCAGGGTGATGAGTGGTGTATTGACCGTGATGTTGAGTGGCTGGCTGAGTTTCATGAAGAGACCGGTTTTTGCTGTCGCATTGTCGATATGGCCATGGTTGAAAACCACCAAGATATCGCCAAAGTGTTCTACCTTGGCAAACACGAGCAACTGCTGGCGCTAGAAGAGGCAATCAATGCCCGTTTTGGTGATCGGGTGAATGTCAGCTTTTCACTGCCTGAGTGCCTTGAGGTAATGGCCGGTGGTGTGTCAAAAGGCCATGCGCTGGAACAGATCCTGCCGCTTAAAGGGCTGACACTGCAAGAGTGCATTGCGTTTGGTGATGGCATGAATGATGTTGAAATGCTGAGTATGGTCGGCAAAGGCTGTGTCATGCAAAATGCACATCAACGCCTGAAAGATACCCTGCCTGAGTGCGAAGTGATCGGTGAAAACAGTGATGAGGCCGTCGCGCACTATCTGCGTAAACTCTTTTTGAGCTAACAGCACTCAGACCCTATTATCTCAAGCGGTCTCTTATTTTACGGTGCAATTTTCCGGTACAGTTTTCCGGTACAATATGTGCGGTATCGAAAAAGCCTGCTCTGAACTCCCAGAGCAGCTTTCCCCCATTCTCTCTTTTCTCTTTTCTCTTTTCTCTGCGACAAAAAGTAACCTTTAAAATACCCATATCCGTTTTTTTTCAGCGATAATCAGACAACGGTTATTTGGGTCTGTTTTTATTTGTCGTTATCGGATTTTAACTTGGGGGAATCGCCCAGTGTTCAGCTCATTACTGGCTGTCAGTGGCGGCGCTGCAATCGGCGCATCGCTTCGCTGGTGGATTGGAACAAAACTCAATCATCTCATGCCACACCTTCCGCCCGGAACACTGCTCGTCAACCTGTTGGGCGGCTTTCTCATCGGGTTAGCCATTGAGATATTTTTGCGTACCCCCCATGTCTCGCCGCATCTGCGTCTATTTATCATTACCGGCTTTCTGGGTGGCTTAACCACCTTTTCCAGCTTCTCGGCAGAGATGATTGCTAGCCTTGAAAAAGGGCAAACATTGTGGGTATTTGGCGGGATCATACTGCATTTAGGCGGCTCATTGCTGATGACCTTTGCTGGCATGAGTCTGGTACGCTACTTTTGGCCTTAAACCTGCAAACAAAAAACCCAGCGTATCGGCTGGGTTTTAGTGAGGTCAGAGTTTTAACGTCATGGTGTCTTTACACCGCTCACACGCACCCTGTATGAACCGCTCATCCACCACACATGAGCATGGGGGTGCCCACACTACAACACCCGCGCAAAGATAATGCGGGGCATGGTATTTGTGTGATAACGCAAAGTAATAGCCCAAAGAGTAGTACGATGTGATGGTAATAACACCCTATCTACAGGTTTACACTCACTGCTTGGCGGCCTTTTGGTTTTGTAAAAACTTTACCGCAACATCAGGAAAATCGGTAAACACACCGTCAACATCGGCGGTATTGTAGAAAATATCCAGCATATCATTCAGATCTTTTGCGTATGCCGGCACTTTGCCCGGATCTTTACGGAAGGTATACGGATGCACCACTAAACCGTTTTCATGAGCTTCTTTGACCATAATGGTGGTTTTAATATTGCCCGGTGTAGAGCTCTCTTCCACTACCATCGGGTACCACGGGCCAACACCATCGGCATATTTGGCAATTTTGGCCATCGCACCGGGCTTAAACATCCAGTCGTAACTGTAGTTGGTTAATGAGCCATCAGGGTTAATGACCATCGTCTCTTGATCATCGGTTGGCGTAATCAACTGTACCAGTTTGATATCCATACCCATTTTTGGCAGCAGCTCATCATGCACTCGCTGTAAATCGGGCGCATCAAAACTCTGGAAGAACACCTTATCGCCCTTCTGGGTATATCCGTACTTTTTCAGCGTCTCTAGCACGGCCACTGAAATGTCTTTGCCTTCGGTTTTATGAAACCACGGGGCTTTTGTCTCAACATAAATTCCGACATTATTGCCGGTAGAGTGGTTCATCCCCTGAATCATCTCGATCTCTTCGGCCAGAGTATGAATTCGGAAATCAGAAGCCCACATCGGGAAGCGGTTCGGGAATTTTTGGCTCATTTTGCCATCTTTATCCAGCACAAACTCTTCGGTAAAGCTCAACTGGCGGATCTCAGGCAAGGTAAAATCTATTGCGTAGAAACGGCCATCTTTACGCGCCCTGTCGGGAAATTTCTTTGCGACATCGGTCACTCGGTCAAGATAGTGGTCGTGCAGCACAATCAGCTGATTGTCTTTCGTCATCACCACATCTTGTTCCAGATAATCCGCCCCCATTGCATAGGCCATCGCTTTTGCGGGCAACGTGTGCTCCGGCAGGTAACCGCTCGCACCACGGTGGGCAACCACAATTTTACCTTCAGTTTTATCAGATGGGGCTGCATTTTCAGCCAATGCAAACAACGGTGTAGCTAACAACGTTCCAGTCATAAGTGCCAGCAATGTTTTTTTCATCGTGAATGTGCTCTTAGTTTATGTGCGTTGCAGAGTAGGGTACAAAGGTAATATGTTATTTTTATTAACAGCAGAATAATTTTTATATAAAACAAATGATTATGGTTATTTTATTGTAATGAACGATAACAATGGGTGATAAAAAGGACGATAAAAAGGGCGATAAAAAGCAAACAGCTTACCGCCCTAGTGATCTCGCTGGATAATCATGGCAGCCTGAGCTGCCATGATTTGAGCCAGCAGGTGCGACAATGGCTACAGCAGTGAAATCTACGGAATCAATTAACCGCGAGCTTTCTCTTCCTGCGCTTTATTGTCATGGAACATGGTCAATGCCAGCAGAATTACCGCCATCACACATGAACCGATCAGCAACATAAAGCCGCCATCCCAGCCAAAGTGATCCACGGTGTAACCCACCACGGCATTAGCCGCAACCGAGCCACCTAAGTAACCAAACAGACCGGTGAAACCGGCTGCTGTGCCTGCCGCTTTTTTCGGCGCCAGTTCAAGGGCATGCAAACCAATCAGCATGACCGGCCCGTAGATCAAAAAGCCAATCGCGACCAGTGCGGCCATATCCACCGTCGGGTTGCCAGCCGGATTTAACCAGTACACGGTAGTCGCAATGGCAACCAAAATCATAAAGAACACGCCGGTTGCACCGCGGTTGCCCTTAAAGACTTTATCTGACATCCAACCACACACCAGCGTGCCCGGAATACCGGCCCACTCGTACAGGAAGTAAGCCCATGAGGATTTATCCACCGAGAAGTGTTTCACTTCTTTAAGATAGGTCGGTGCCCAATCAAGCACACCGTAGCGCAGCAGATAGACGAATACATTGGCAAATGCGATATACCACAGCAGTTTGTTCGGCAGGATATATTTGGTGAAGATCTCTTTTGCAGTCAGCTCTATCTCATTTTTAGCGCTGTAATCTTCCGGATAGTCATTTTTGTACTCTTCAATCGGCGGTAAACCACATGACTGTGGCGTATCGCGCATTGTCAGGTAAGCAAAAATAGCCACGCCCACTGCAGCGGCAGCCGGAACATAGAAAGCAGAACGCCAATCATTGAACCAACCCATACCGAGAATAAACAGTGGCCCTATCATGCCGCCGCCCACGTTATGCGCACAGTTCCAAACCGAAACTATCTCACCACGCTCTTTTTGCGACCACCAGTGCACCATTGTCCGGCCACACGGTGGCCAACCCATGCCCTGTACCCAGCCGTTCAAAAACAGCAGTACAAACATGATGGTAATACTTGAGGTTGCCCACGGCACAAAACCCATAAATAGGAAGATAGCCGCTGACATCAGCAAACCGGCCGTTAAAAATACCCGAGGGTTTGAACGGTCAGACACCGCGCCCATCAGAAATTTTGATAACCCGTAGGCAATCGCCACCCCTGACATGGCAAACCCTAAATCACCGCGCGAAAAGCCCTGCTCAACCAGATAGGGCATCGCCAGTGAGAAGTTTTTACGCACCAAGTAGTAACCAGCATAACCAAAGAAAATACCGGCGAAAATTTGCCAACGCATGCGTTTATAGGTGCTGTCAATTTGCGCATCCGGCAAACGAGCACTGTGTGCCGCGGGTTGAAAAAAACGCAACATAATCGGATCCTCGATATGTTTTATGAGTGGAATTAATGTATTTGTTGTAATAATTAGCGAAATCGCATGCGATCAAGCCAAGATGTAACCAAAATAGAAAAGAGCACACTAAATGCCGCTCGAAATCGAACGCAATGATAATGACAAAGAGAAAATAATGGTGTGAGAGAAAACACATTTCGCCCTATTCATAATTAATTTTCCCTTTAAAATAAATCAGTTATCTACTGATAATTAGTAAAAAACCGACACAGCACTATGCAAAAACACTCACTCTTTAAAATATTATTGTCAGTACAATGAACATATTTCCGACCTTCAATGCGACCCGTGATTCACATCACGCTTACAATTGAGCAATTAATGCGCAGCTATGTGATAAAAATCACAAATAACCACAAAAATAGCACGTGATAACTTTCGTTTTTGCGCATTTATGGTTCATATCAAACATTTCACTGCAAAAAGTAGCGATACTCTCTGCCATAAAAAGAGCCTTTCGCGGAAAATTCGCACAACGCAAAATACCGGATAACCGAGCAATAACAGAATTTTCACGCGGATAACCGGTCTGCTACCACGCACTCCGGCAATGGCTCTCTTTCCCTACTCTTTGGTGTTTTACCGCTGACCTGCGAGAAGTGTGACCATGATGAACAGCGCAACCCGAATTGAAACCGATGTCGCCATTATTGGAGGCGGTGCAACCGGAGCCGGTGTCGCCCGAGATTGTGCCCTGCGCGGCCTGCGCTGCGTGCTACTTGAGCGCGATGACATTGCCACCGGTGCAACCGGACGCAATCATGGGCTGCTGCACAGTGGCGCACGTTATGCGGTAACCGATGAGGAGTCGGCTCGCGAGTGCATCAGCGAGAATAAAATTCTTAAAAAAATTGCCCGCCATTGTGTCGAACCGACCGGAGGGCTGTTTATTACGCTGCCAGAAGATGACCTCGATTTTCAGGCCGGTTTTATCCGCGCCTGCCAAACTGCCGGTATTGATGCCAATGCTATCAGCCCAGCAGAGGCTCTCCGCTTAGAGCCTTCCGTGAACCCTGCACTGATTGGTGCAGTCACCGTTCCCGATGGCACAGTTGACCCATTTCGCCTGACGGCTGCCAATATGCTCGATGCGCGCGAGAATGGTACGCAAGTGCTCACTTACTGCGAGGTGGTTGGTTTAATTCGAGAGGGTGCGAAAGTCATAGGAGTACGCGCATTTAATCATCAAACCCATACGGTGGTTGAAGTGTATGCGCCAATAGTGGTGAATGCTGGCGGGATCTGGGGGCAACGTATTGCTGAGTATGCCGACCTAACCATTCGGATGCTGCCCGCGAAAGGGGCGCTGCTGATCATGGGCCACCGCATCAACAATCAGGTTATCAACCGTTGCCGCAAACCGGCGGATGCCGATATTTTAGTTCCGGGTGATACCATTTCGCTGATCGGTACAACCTCTAGCCGGATCCCGTATGACCGAATTGATGATATGCGGGTAACACCAGAAGAGGTTGATATTTTAATCCGTGAGGGAATTAAGTTATCACCGATTATGGAAAGAACCCGCATTTTGCGTGCCTATGCCGGAGTACGGCCTCTGGTAGCAACCGATAACGACCCTTCCGGACGCAACGTCAGCCGTGGCATTGTGCTGCTTGATCATGCCAAGCGCGACGGGCTCGATGGGCTAGTCACCATTACCGGCGGCAAACTGATGACCTACCGGCTGATGGCCGAGTGGACAACCGAT
>CAMTGL010000104.1 GCA_947071955.1 uncultured Plesiomonas sp. | reverse complement strand
TACTCACTCAACACCAACCCTGCCACCTTTTTCCAGTAGCCGTTACAGTCGTGCTCGGCTTCTAGATGCAGTGGTTGTTGCCCTTGTTCATTAGCGCGAAAACGGCGCAGCATATCAAGCGTCTCTAACCCCAAAGGAGAGAGGCGGACAATATCTACCAGCCCTTGCATGGCATTAAGCTCATTGCCAAGGTTGTAACAGTAACCGCTCTGGGTTTGTATCCCGTTTAATGTAAATACTTTTTGCTCTTCTTGTGAGTAGAGCGCGCGGCCATTCGGGTATTTGATACAGCAGGTGGCGCACTCATCTTTTGGCAGGTCTTCGGCCCGTGCGGTAAAGCAGCGGGCGGAGTATGCCAGCGGCAGGTAGCCGTAACTGAATACTTCCACTTCAAACTTATCTTGCAGCCCAATATCACGGCACTGTTCGAGCAGGTTTTGCAGCCAATCACGTGAAAGCTCAACCGGCATACACCAGCGATTCATGCCTTGGCGGTGCAAAATTTTCAGAGTATGTGCGTTGTAGCAGTTCAATGCTGGGCCGGCGACAAAGGGCAATTTTTTTTCGGCCGCCAAGGTAACACCGGCCAGATCATTGGCCTCGATTAAAAACTCGCCGTTATCTATCAGGCGGCGCATCTGGGTGATTTCAGAGGGCGCTTCGAGCAGTGCCATGGTTGAGAGCACCACCTGTTTGCCGCTACTGGCTAACTCCCGTGCCAGTGCAAACCAGTCTTGTATTTTCAGCTCACGCCGCTTGCTGCAGACGGTTTCACCAAGGTAAACAATGTCGGCATCGGCGTGTTGGGCGGCAGTGTAAAAGGCTTCCATTTGTGCTTTTGGCCAGAAGTAGAGTACCGGCCCTAATGCATATTTCATGTGTAGAACTCCCTTTATTGCCATTTGCGGTGATACGCACCGAGGGTAGTCTGGCGGCCTTCAGATACCGCATCAAGTGCCTGCATCCACTGCGGTTGGGCGGTGAAGTTTTGCGGATCGGCCTGATAGGCATCAATGGCTTGTCGCCACACTTTGGTGATTTGGCTGACATAGGCTGGGCTGCGCTGGCGGCCCTCAATTTTGACCGAGGCGATACCGGCCGCAAACAGCTCAGGCAACAGGCTGAGGGTATTGAGGCTGGTTGGCTCTTCTAGTGCATGGTAGAGCGAACTTTTTTCCTGATGGGTGTTATCACAGCGGTAGCGCCCTTTGCAGAGGGTCGGGTAGCCGGCATGTTCGTTGTCGGCGTAGCTGTCTATCAGCACATCATTTAAGCGGCACTCTAGCCCTTTAGGGGTTTGCTGCCAGCGCACAAAACGGGCAGGTGAGCATGCACCAACGGTGTTGGGCGACTCACCGGTCAGGTATGAAGAGAGGTAGCAGCGCCCTTCGGCCATAATGCACAGGCTGCCAAAGGCAAACACTTCGAGCGGTACACTGCTGTTGCGTGCTAGCTGTTTAACCTGATGGATAGAGAGTACACGCGGCAGTACAATGCGTGAAACGGCAAAATTTTGCTCATAAAAGCGAATCGCTTCACTGTTGGTGGCCGAGGCTTGCACTGAAACGTGCCGCTCAATGTGCGGATAGCGTTCGGCAGCATATTCGAGCATGGCGATATCGGCCAAAATCAGGGCATCGGCCCCGAGTTGTGCGGCGGTATCTACCGCGCGCTGCCAGCGAACAAACCCGTCGGGGTGGGCAAAGGTGTTGATGGCCACGTGCAGTTTACGCTGATGGCGGCGGATATAAGCCACCGCCTCTTCGAGTTTTTTTTCGGTAAAGTTCAGTCCGGCAAAATGGCGGGCGTTGGTGTCATCCTTGAAGCCGATATAAACCGCATCTGCGCCATTATCGACCGCCGCTTTCAGTGCGGGAAGGTTACCGGCAGGGCAAAGCAATTCCATGTGAAAGACGTCCTGTTGACGAAAAAGACAAAGTCCTGATCCTAAGGGCTTTATCTTCGCACAATATTGATATTCAACAGTAACTAAGAGGGTTTACTGAAAATAATTAGGGTTAAAGCCTTAATTGAACGCCGTTGACGGCAGGGTTGTCGCCAAAATACAGCATGCCTGACAGTGTGCTGTATTTTGACGATGACATAACACTTTCAGCTGATTAGCAGGCTGAAAGCAGGGTTAATGTGGGTTGCAGCAGTTGTTCGATTTGCGCCTCTGGCATCGGTTTGAAGAAGTGGTAACCCTGAATGCCATCACAGTTTAATCCGGCAATCAGCGTGGCCTCTTCGTGGGTTTCCACCCCTTCCATAATGACATGCATGTTGAGTGATTTTCCCAGATTAATAATGCTCTCAACAATCGCCAGTTGTTTGGGGTTGTGCAGAATATCGTGGATAAAGCCACGGTCAATTTTCAGCTCATCGAAGGGGAAGTTTGCCAGATAAGAGAGCGAGGAGTAACCGGTGCCAAAATCATCAATAGAGAGTACAAAACCGTGCTGTCGGAAATCATTGAGCAGTTTGGCGGCGTGATCTTGATCGGTCATCACCGCGTTTTCGGTGATCTCAAGAATAATGCGCTGTGGTGGGATCTGGTAGCGCTGTTGCAGTGTCAGCACTTCGTTAAATAGTCCCGGATTGGCAAACTGCTGCGGTGATAGGTTAATCGAAACCAGACCGGGGTTTAACCCCTGTGCCAGCCAGCGCTGCAGTGTGGCAAACACTTTTTCCATGACTACCCGACCAAGCCAGTCGATCAATCCGCCTTTTTCGGCTACGGGAATAAAGCGGGCAGGGCTGATAAAGCCCTCGCTGTGGTGCTTCCAGCGTACCAGCGCTTCCATGCCGATGATCCGAAAATCGCGGGTATTCACTTTCGGCTGGAAATAGATATCCAGCTCATTACGGGTTAATGCTTTTTGCAGCTCCACTTCTAGCCATAAGCGCAGGCGCGCTTCACGGTTCATTTGTGGCTGGTAACTAGCCAGCCGGTTGCGCCCTTGTGCTTTGGCATCATACATAGCGGTATCGGCATGTTGCAGCAGGTGGTGCGCCTCACTGCCATCGGCCGGAAAGCTGACACAGCCGATAGAGCACGAGAGCTGTTTACGCATCTGTTGCAGATCCAGCGGGTGCTGGATGGCGCGGATCAGGCTGTTGCCGTACTGTTTGGCTGACTCTTTGGCGGTATTGGGCAAGATAATGCCGAACTCATCGCCGCCAAAATAGCCGAGTACGGCATTTTCAGGCAACTGGCTGCGCAGGCGGCCGGCTATCTCGATCAGTACTTTATCGCCGATATGGTGGCCGAGCGAGTCATTAATATTTTTGAAGTTATCCAGATCTAAATAGAGCATTGAGAGCGGGGTATTATGGCGGATCAGGCTTTGTAACTGGCGTAGAGTGCTGTGGCGGTTGAGCAAGCCAGTCAGCGGATCGCGCTGTTGTTGCTCATCTTTTACCCGCGTTTCGGTGCGAAGCATCACCAGTTGGGCGGGGTTCCCCATCTGCATAATGTTGACTGCCTGTAAGCTTAAGCGTCTGCGCGGACCGATACGCGGAGCACTGTTCAGTGCCTGTGTTTGGCAATGCTGGAAACTGGTGTGTAAATTTTCGGGGATATTGCCGGAGTGTGGATCACGCAAAAAATCGTGCAGCGGGTGTGAAAGTAACGCGGCAGCATTGGCTACACCCAGTATGGTGGCGGCAGATTCGTTGGCTGAGACCACAATGCCCTCTTCGAGGATACAGATGCCATCATCGAGCATTTCGGTTAAATGGTGGCAGTAGCGCTGGGTCTCTTGCAGGGTATCGAGCAGGCGATGACGCTCGGTGATATCACTGCCCTGTAGCAAATATCCCTGTATCTGTTTGTCGGCATTCATGGCGGGGGTGATACAAAAATGGTAACTATAAGGGGGGTTATCGCCCGATGACATCACTTCGCCATACACAGTTTCACCTTTCCCTGCGCGGATAAAGTAAGGCGACAGATACTGGTACAGGGCCGGAGAGATTGCGTGCTCCAGCGGTTGCAAGACAAGTGAAGGGGCTTCTTTCCCTAATGCAGTACAAAACTGATTGTTCACCATGTGAATATTCAGTTGTAAATCGAAAACAGCAAACATAAATGAACTGTGCTGTGTCAGCATAGTGATGTGAGCTGTCAACGTTGAAAGCGGCATGCAGATATCCCCAATCGCCGAAATGGCGGCAATGTTAAGTGTTACGCGCTGAAAAAGAGGTATTACACCGATTTTTTTATCGTTCTTATTACTTATTGTCAGTTGGTTAGCGGCCTGCTGCGGAATAAATTAATATGTGATTTGCCGATAAGGAAGATTCTAATTGTCATATTCGTGACATGGTGCGAAATTTCAATTTTATTGATGCAGGCCGCTATGCGAAGAGATTGTCTGCGATAAAATCGGAAACAGGCTTTAGCGGTGATTTTTTATCGGGGAATTGCCGCGAATAGAGGCGATAATGCAAATGTTGAGGTTAACTGTCTCGAAACAAACCACAGAGAGGTCAAGGTGCTGACGCAATTACCTGCACGCTTAGTTAATGATGCGCCCCGTTTTTTACGGATGCCGTTACAGTGGGTGCCATTTGGGGTGCAAAAGCATGCCCTTGAACAGCTGCTTGGTTGGATGTTTAATCAGGCAATGGAAGATGGCGAACTGGAGTTTTTACAGTCGCGCTGGTTAAAAGTGGAAGTAGAAGATCTGAATTTGATCTGGTTTATCAGTGTGCAGGGAGAGCGCTTAGTGGTTGCTCCACATGCTGAGGCTGATGTCACTTTTCGCGGTAAAACCAATGATTTGATCTTAATTGCCGCCCGTTGTGAAGACCCAGACACCCTGTTTTTCCAGCGTCGCTTGGTGATTGAGGGTGATACTGAACTGGGGCTGTATGTGAAAAATCTGCTGGATGCGATGGATATGACACTGATGCCAAAACCGTTGCAGATGGCGCTACAGCATCTGGCGCAGTTTATTCAGCGCGGAATGGCTCAGGCGGCATCAGCAAAAGAGAGTGCTACGGCACAGGTGATAACATCATGTTGATTCGCGTTGAAATACCGGTTGATGCGCCACAGATTACGGCGCTGTTATCTCGCTCCTTTCCCAGTACGGCAGAGGCTGATTTAGTCAATCAACTGCGTGAAAACGGGCAGTTAACCCTTTCGCTGGTGGCAGTAGATGAGTGCGGGCAGTGTATCGGCTATATTGCGTTTAGCCGCTTGCTACTGAATGGTGATGATTATCACTGGGTTGCTTTGGCACCGGTGGTGGTGGATGCGGCTTATCAACGTCAGGGCATTGGTCAGGCGCTGATTAAAGAGGGGTTAAACAGCCTTAATGAGTTCGGATATGAGGCTGTTGTGGTACTCGGCGATCCGGCGTATTACCACCGTTTTGGTTTTAGCCCAATCAGTGCCGAACAACTGCCTTGCCCATGGGCTGAATATCAGCACGCCTTTCAATTACTTAAACTTGACAGTTTTAATCAGCCTGATGACCTGATTATCACCCAAGTGACCTATGCCGAGCCGTTTAATCAGCTGTAATTTTAATACTTTGCACAACGTTTACATATCTTGACATAAATCTTGGGCGACACACGGTAAACTGTCGCCTGAGTTTATTTATGGATCGAGATACCCAAAACATGACTGCAATAACAGGTGTTACCCGCAATCTTACTCGTTTTAGTGTCGCCATTATATTTGGCTTGTTAAGCCATACGGCAGGAGCCAGTGCGCCGGAAAAAGGCAACGGGGCGGCAAAGGCGGTGGTGGTAAGTGTTGAACCTGTTACTGAGCGGGTGTTGAGCCGCCAGTTGCCGCTGATTGGCAACCTGATTGCGCGTCAGGGTATCCGTCTGCAATCACAGGTAGAAGCTACCCTCACCGGCATTAACATGCAGCCGAGCGGGCAGGTGAAGCAGGGGCAATGGCTGTTACAGTTAGATGATGCACAGCCCAAAGCGGCGCTGGCAGAAGCGCAGGCCAATGCGCTGGATGCAGAACGTAAACTGCAAGAGTTATCACGTTTAGCCACACTCAAAGCAGTATCCAATACTGAGCTGGAGTCACAGCGCGCGGCAGTGCAGGTGGCCAAAGCCAAGGTTGCTTCCGCACAGGCTACCGTTAACAACTACAAAATTACTGCGCCGTTTAGCGGTCAGGTAGGGTTATATACCCTGACGACGGGCCAGTTAATCAGCAAAGATACCGTGATTACCTCCCTTGACGATCTGGCGCAGATGACCCTTGATATCAGCGTGCCGGAAAAATTCCTGTCACAAGTTAGTATCGGCTCACCAGTGTCTGCCACCACTGACGCTTTGCCGCAACAGACCTTTAGTGGGAAAGTAGTCAATAAAGATGTGCGGCTTGATGAAACCACACTCAACGGCAAAGTGCGGGTCAGTTTTGACAACCCACAGCAGTTGTTGCGCCCAGGAATGTTAGCCAGAGCCAATATTACGCTCGATACCCGCAAATTGCCGGTGATCCCATCACGCGCTCTGCTGTTTCAAGGCAACCAACGGCATGTTTTTGTGGTTGAAGCCGGAAAAGCCGTTCAGCGTGAAATTCAGGTAGAGCGTATTTATGACGATCAGGTTGCGGTAGCAAAAGGCCTGAATGTCGGCGATCTGCTGGTGGTTGATGGCACGGTAAAATTGCGCAGCGGTATGGCAGTTGATGCCAAGCCGTTAACGTCTACCTCCGCACAACCGACCCCAGCGGCCTCTTCTGAACCTGCCGAGCAGGTGAAACCATGAAGTTAGCGGATATCTCGTTACGCCGCCCTGTGCTGGCGCTGGTGATCAGTTTACTGATGGTGGTTTTTGGTCTGGTCTCTTTCAAGCAGCTTGAAGTGCGGGAGATGCCGGAAACCGAAAAACCGATTATCTCTATTAGCACCTCTTACAGCGGTACATCCGCTGCGGTGATGGAGAGCCAAGTCACCAAAGTGCTCGAAGATCAG
Organism: uncultured Plesiomonas sp.; assembly: GCA_947071955.1. Lineage (GTDB taxonomy): Bacteria > Pseudomonadota > Gammaproteobacteria > Enterobacterales > CAMTGL01 > Plesiomonas. The sequence continues at coordinate 358 of CAMTGL010000104.1, read as the reverse complement.
CTCTCTGGGCTATCAGGTCTAAGCTCGATTCAGTCGAGTTCGCGCTATGGGCGTTCGAGCATTAATGTTGAATTCTCGGCAAATCGTGAGCTTGATGATGCCGCCAACGATGTGCGTGAAGCCGTATCACGCGCGATCCGCAAATTGCCGGATGATGCTGATACTCCAATTGTCTCGAAATCCGGCAATAACGATGATGTGATCATGTGGATCTCACTGGCCGGCTCGACGATGGATCCGGTTGCGCTGTCGCGTTATGCCACCGAAGTGCTGGAGAAGCGCCTGCTGCTGGTTGATGGCGTCAGCTCTGTCAACATGTCGGCCTACCGGAATCTGGTGATGACCATCCGCCTTGCTC
>CAMTGL010000103.1 GCA_947071955.1 uncultured Plesiomonas sp. | reverse complement strand
AAGCTGCCACGCGGCTTATTCCTGCCCGTTGACCGTACTGACATGCTTGAATTGCTGACTCAGCAAGACAAACTTGCCAACCGTGCGAAAGACATCTCTGGGCGCATTATCGGCCGCCATTTGCGCATTCCCGATGAAATGCACCCTGCTTTCATGAACTATCTGCAACGCTGCTTGGATGCAACTGCGCAATCAAATCGAGTTATCGCCGAAATGGACGGCTTGCTCGAAACCGGCTTTAAAGGCCGTGAGGTTGCACTAGTAGAAACGATGATCACGGAGTTGGATCACATCGAAGATGATACAGACCACCTCCAGATCCTGCTACGTCAGACGCTTTTGACGCTGGAAGATCAATTCAATCCGATTGATGTGGTGTTCCTGTACAAGACTCTGGAATGGGTGGGTGATTTAGCCGATCAGGCATTGCGCGTAGGCGCTCGTCTAGAACTAATGCTAGCTCGCTCATAACGTAGCAAATAATAGGTAATTCAATGGAAATTTTGGCACAACACGGCTCACTTATCGTGCTGGTCGCGGCCCTTTTAGGCTTACTGATGGCTATTGGTATCGGCGCAAATGATGTCGCCAATGCAATGGGCACCTCTGTCGGCTCAAAAGCGGTCACGATTAAACAAGCGATTATTATCGCGATGATCTTTGAGTTTGCCGGCGCTTATCTGGCCGGTGGTGAAGTTACCCAAACCATTCGTAACGGGATCATTGAGACCTCGTTATTCAACCATCAACCGCAAATTCTGGTCTTTGGCATGATGTCGGCGCTACTGGCAGCCGGTACTTGGCTGATCGTAGCATCATTCATGGGTTGGCCGGTATCCACCACCCACTCCATTATCGGTGCAATTATCGGTTTTGCCTGTGTGTCTGTTGGGCCACATGCGGTTGACTGGAGCAGTGTAAAAGGCATCGTCGGGAGCTGGCTAGTTACGCCACTGATTGCGGGGGTACTGGCTTACGGCATATTTATCAGTGCACAACGGCTGATATTTGATACCGAAAACCCGATGAAAAATGCTAAACGCTATGGTCCGGTATACATGTTTTTGACCGCGCTGGTTATTTTCTTAGTAACCATCAAAAAAGGCTTAAAACATGTTGGTCTGGATCTGAGCGACAGCGAAACACTGCTGATTTCCGTGTTATCTGCCTTCGCCGTAATGGTTGGTGGCTACCTGTATATTTCCAGCAAAAGCTTTACTGCCAAAGCCGTATCTAAAAATGGGTTTGCCGGTGTAGAGCGGGTCTTTAGTGTACTGATGGTGATCACCGCCTGTGCGATGGCATTTGCCCATGGCTCAAACGATGTTGCCAATGCCATTGGCCCGCTTTCAGCAATTGTTGCCGTGATCAACAGCGGAGGCGATTTACAAAGTACCTCGCCAATCGTCTGGTGGATCTTACCGCTTGGCGCGGTCGGTATCGTGATTGGTCTAGCGCTGCTGGGCCATAAAGTGATGGCAACCGTCGGTACGGGGATCACTGATCTGACACCAAGCCGTGGTTTTGCTGCACAATTTGCTACCGCCACCACTGTGGTTATCGCCTCAGGTACAGGCTTACCTATCTCCACCACCCAAACATTGGTCGGTGCAGTATTGGGTGTCGGCTTTGCCCGTGGCATTGCAGCGCTGAATTTGGGCGTGGTGCGCAATATTGTCGCATCATGGATCATTACCCTGCCTGCAGGCGCGTTCCTGTCGATCATTTTCTTCTACTTTTTCCGCGCGGTGTTCTCTTAATCGCCGAAAAAGAGTCCGAAAGATAACAGTGCTACTGGGTGGTGCGTCAAACTGGCGCACCACCGATTTGCTTCACTCCCGCAAACCTTCTACTATTCCCCCATCTTGAACACGCACAAAATTTGACCTTATGTCCAAACTAAGCACAAACATTGCCGCTCTGCTGCTGGCCGCTTGCACGTTCAGCACACAGGCTTCAGAAACACGTTATATCTCCGATGAGCTGCAAACTTACGTGCACTCAGGCCCCGGTAATCAGTACCGTATTGTTGGCACACTCAATGCCGGTGAGCCGGTGACACTCAACGCATCGAACGCACAAGCGGGTTATGCGCAGGTGACTGACAGTAAAGGGCGTCAGGTTTGGTTACCGGCCAATCAGTTAAGCACCCAGCCCAGTTTGCGAACCCGTGTGCCAGAACTTGAAGCACAGGTAAAAACCCTGAGTGAAAAACTCACAACCATTGACACTAGCTGGCAAGAACGCACCAAAGAGATGCAGCGCAAAGTCAGCAGCAGTGACTCTGAACTGAGCACTCTGCAAGATGAGAATAACCGCCTGAAAAGCGAATTGAAAAATACGCAGGATAAAGTGCAACTGCTCAGTAGCCAACTCAATGGTGAAAAGCGCGAGATCCTGATGCGCTGGTTTATCTACGGCGGTGGTGTTGCCGGTATTGGTCTGCTCATTGGTTTGGTCTTACCAAGCATTATGCCGACACGCCGACGCAAAGATCGCTGGATGCGATAATCTGGAATAATCATTAACCCAACGTGGTGATAAAATCTACGCTGTAATGAAAAAGACCGGCAGATTCACGTGCGTAACGCACATGCTCTCCGGTCTTTTTCTCAGTGGCGCATACACACGTCTCGTCATTGCCACCCACACCAGCTCTTCTGATGGCTTAAATCCAATCCTGCAATGCACTGAGTGTTGCTTCTTTTCCGCGAACCGATAGCACCACCTGCCCAGCCTCAATGCGTTTTAAGACCACTGAGTCAGCCAATTTAGCGCCCTCACGATAGACATTCCCGTTAAATTTCACCCAGCGCTTTTTAGGATCAGACACAAAGTTATGCACCTGAAAACGCAACGTCGGGATCATCTTTCTGCTGGCTGCCGGTAAATCCGTCAAGTTTGGCAGCAGTGGGGTATTTGTTGTCGCCACATTTGCTTTCGGTGAGGAAGGCAGAGGCTGTAAACGCGTGCGATTGCCAACACCATTACTGGCACTGTCTGCATCTAACGCACTGCGAAAAGCCAGAGCCAGCTCGGGTGACACCCCACTTAAATCCAGTTTATCGGTTCTCATTGCCGCCGCCGCGCCAAGCTGCTGTCGGCTGCTAGGCTGTACACGAGCGCCAATATTACTGTTACTTGTATTACTGCCACTAGCCAGCGGTTTACGCACCGGATCAGTCGGTAGCGGTGGGGTGGGTAAAATATCGTCCGGTGAAATGGCATCATCCAGCCATGGCGCTGTGAGTGGCTGATTTCCCGCTTCGGCTATTGTGGCGGCCTGACTTAGCTCGGCCAAATTGACACTCTCGGTATCTAGCCGTGGCAGCGGTAAAACCTCTCGCCCGTCAATCAACAGCGGATCCGCTGGTGCTAGAGCATCACTCATCGCCGCCACGGCAACGGTAGGTTCAGCCAAACGCTCCGCAGGACGTTGAACCACCGGTGTATGGCTATGCCACCACAGCAGAACGCCCGCAGTACAAACCACACCAGCCACTAAGCCTGTGCATACCAGCACAGTACGTTGACGCATCGAAAGCGGCTGAGACAACACGGGCATAGCGGTATCAGCCAAATGAGAAGCAATCAGTGAGGCTGGATCTTTACCATCACGTTGCTGACGTTCACGCTCAGAGCGGCGCAGCGCTTCAAGTATGCTCGACATCACTCAGCCTCCTTGGCGGTTAACCTAGGCCCTGCATTGCCAAGTGCCGCATTTAACGCAATCAGCGTCATCGGGCCGGCCATACCATCGGCATTCAAGCCAAAACGGGTCTGAAATTGCTGAATTTTATCGGCCAGTGGGCGATCAAAACGGATCATTTTACGCTGCGGTATTTTTAAAATTAGCGCCAGTTGATCATCAAGCCTCTGCACCGGCTCGCCACTATCCCCCTGACGGATAGCTTTAAATGTACCTGCCGCTTGCGGCTGCCACAGCAGGGTAAATTCCCCTAGCCAATGCTGCTCAAGCCAGCTACGGCTAACACGCCAGCGTTTATCGCCCACCAGTAGTTCAGCCTCTTGTGGTTCAAGCGCGTACAACACGGCGTAATACGCCTGATTATTTTCACGTAATAACAGCATTGCCGGATGATTTAAGCTCTCTAAACGTGCCAGCGTAGTCGTACCTTTGTAGCAGCGCAGCGCCAAAATATCTGCCGCGGCACAGTCAGCCGGAGCATCTTGCAGTTGATACCCCCACACACGGTAGAGCGCTTCCATTGCACTTTCAGGCTCACGCGCCAGCATCATCGTCTGCTTTAACGGCTCAGCCAACAGCGGTAAAGCCGTTTTTTTGGGGGATACAGCCGTCACTGTGGCTTCCTCAGCCACTTTAGTCAACGGCTCGCTGGTTGACTCAGCCGCTGCCACATTCGCCGCCAAACCAGATGCGCTTTGCGTAGCCGATTTTGCTGGAGTTGCCACAGATATTGGCCCTGTTAACCAAGCTGGCTGCCACAAAAAGAGCGCGCCTAAATACAGCCCATAGGTGAGCAGAGAGCCCAAACCACACCCCAGCAACGGCCAGCGCCATATTGCCCAGCGTGCCGCAACGGTTTTACTGGCTGGAAAATTGCTTAGCTGCACACCCCGAATTTCGCGATCGGCATTAAGCACATCACGCATCTGCACCTGTGCAGTACCCTGTGCATATGCCAGCATCAAACAACGGTCGGCCAGCAAATTAACAACCCGCGGCACTCCGCCACTGGCTTTATGCAGCGCCCGCAACGCCGCGGAGCTAAATAGCGCTCGCTCACAACTGGCCGTTTTTAGGCGAAAGGCCACATAGTCAGTCAACTCAGACAAACTCAGCGGCAACAGATGATAACGGGCAGTGATCCGCTGTAGTAATTGGCGTAACGCGGGTTGTTGCAAACGCTGCAACAGCTCCGGCTGACCAATCAAAATTACCTGTAATAACTTGGTTTGATGCGTCTCAAGGTTGGTCAGCAGACGCAGTTGTTCAAGCACCGGTGGCTGTAAATGCTGGGCTTCATCAATCAATAAAATGGTTTTTCGCCCCTGCGCATGATTGTGTAGCAGATGCTGATGCAGGGTATCCGAAAGCTGTTTTAAACTGGCCTGTGGCCCACCCTGTGGCGCTGCAGTATTCAGCCCCAGCTCATCACAAATAACGGCTAACAACTCTCGAGCATCCAGCATCGGGTTGAGGATTGTCGCCAGTTGAAACTGACTGTCTACTTTTTCGAGCATGGCGCGTGAAACGGTCGTTTTCCCCGTTCCCACTTCACCGGTCAGCAGCACGAAGCCGCCGCCATCACGCAGACCATAAAACAAATGCACCAGTGCCTCACGGTGTCTGTTACTTAAAAACAGAAAACGCGGATCAGGTACAATTGAAAATGGTGTAGCCGTTAACCCGAAAAAAGCTTGATACATTGATTCTCCAATCACAGTGGGCAGGCACATATTAGCCCGCAGAGAAAGCCAGTTTGCATTACCTTTGTACGAAAGTCACACACCATTGAACTGTCATATTTAACGGCAGGCCCTACCCCAGATGTTACCGCTAAATAGCCGTTTTAGCCGATATCCTTACCAAATAATGCCGTTATGTTCTGTTTACTGTATCAGTACTACCGATTATGTTTGCAGCCTGATCAGCTATACTGGCAAAAATAGTCAAAAAAGAAGGATACAGGGTGCAAGTCTATCTGGTCGGTGGTGCAGTGCGTGATCAATTACTCGGTTTACCTATCCACGAGCGGGATTGGGTGGTAGTCGGCTCAACGCCGGAAGATATGCTGGCCAAGGGCTATCAGCAGGTCGGCAAAGACTTTCCAGTCTTTTTACATCCGCAAAGCCGCGAAGAGTACGCATTGGCACGTACCGAACGTAAGCAGGGACTCGGCTATACCGGTTTTGTCTGCCATGCCGCCCCTGATGTGACGCTAGAGCAAGATTTGATCCGGCGAGACCTCACTATCAACGCCATTGCGCAGCACAGTGATGGTACACTGATTGACCCCTATAACGGCCAGCGCGATCTCACACAGCGCCTGTTACGCCATATTTCACCAGCATTCAGCGAAGATCCGCTACGGGTGTTGCGTATTGCTCGCTTTGCCGCACGCTTTGCCGATTTTGGCTTTCAAATCGCCCCCGAAACGCAACAGTTAATGCGTACTATGGTGGCTGCGGGTGAGTTAAATCATCTGACACCAGAGCGTGTCTGGAAAGAGACCGAAAAAGCCCTGAACAGCCCCGCCCCACAGGTCTATTTTCAGACCCTGCGGGATTGCGGCGCGCTCGCCTGCCTGTTCCCCGAATTTGATGCCTTGTTTGGCGTTCCCGCCCCCGAAAAATGGCATCCTGAAATCGACAGTGGTGTGCACGTCATGCTGACGCTGCAGCAAGCGGCCCGTTTAAGCCCGAGTCTGGATGTCCGTTTTGCTGCCCTGTGCCATGACTTTGGCAAAGCGTTGACTCCGCCACACTGCTGGCCAAGCCATCACGGGCATGGCGAAAAAGGCGTACCGGTCATTCGGGCATTTTGCACGCGGTTGAAAATCCCCAATCATCTGCGTGATATCGCCATACTAGTGGCACAGGTACATGGCCTGATCCACACCGCCTTTGAGTTGCGCCCTGAAACCCTGCTAAATATGCTCGATAAACTCGATGTTTGGCGTAAACCTGAACGTCTTGAATTTGCGTTACTGGCAACCGAAGCCGACTTTTGTGGCCGGACTGGTTTTGCCGAAAAACCCTATCCGCAAGCAGATTATGTCCGCGCCGCTTATCAGGCAGCCGCCACCATTGCCGTACAGCCGATCATTGCGCAAGGCTTTAGCGGCGCAGCAATCAAAGAACAATTACACCAGCAACGTATTACTGCCATTGCCGATTTTAAACGCCAGTATCAGGCCGTGCAGTAAACTGCAGATTTCGGCACTTATCGCCGTCTTACACGCGATCCAATCGCGTTCAAAGACAAAAACAGCGGGTATCAAACCCGCTGTTTTTATCTCTCTTTTTTGGGATCATAAAAACAGATCACAAAATTAGAGTGTTAGGGATAACATCAAAATCCAACGTTAGCCGATAACAACCCAATAGACCATTGCAGCCAAAATAAAGCGGTAAATAGCAAAAGGCACAAATGAGATCCGCTTAATCGCCGCAAGGAAGGTTTTAATGGCAATCATCGCCACCACAAATGCGGTAATAAAACCCACCGCAAACATTGGCAGATCAGACAAGCTCAAAATACTCCAGCTTTTCAGCAGATCCAGACCACTGGCTCCCAGCATCATAGGTACAGCCAGAATAAACGAATACTCTGCCGCAGCCTGACGACCAACACCCAGCAATAAACCACCGGAGA
>CAMTGL010000102.1 GCA_947071955.1 uncultured Plesiomonas sp. | reverse complement strand
TACTTAAACAGTCTCAGTATTTTCCTCATGCACATAATGAGTTTATAAATTCATTAGTGATGAAAGGGATTGTAGGCCTTGCGGCATATCTATTTTTTTTATTCTCTCCATTATTCTTTATAAAGACAAAGTGGGTAAGTGATTTTCATTCTGTCTTACTGGTTTCAGTAATTTCTTCATATTTTATTTTTGCACTTACTGATGTGCCTTTAATGTATCCTGTTAATATTTATATGTTTGTAATTACAATTTCATTTATTCTATCCAGAAGATAATAGTTATAACAAGGCATCCTAGGATGCCTTGTTTGCTTTCCTAAAATTATAATTCCCTTTGATTTTTCGCCAAAAACCAAAAGTATCTGTGCGTGGGAATATAGCAATGCGCCTAATCTGGTATAAGTCTTCATGCAGCGCTAGCGGCCCACTGTTGGTTGCTACAGCAAAATTAAAGCTTAGTTTTTTTGCTATTTCTTTACTCTCTTCATTATGAATACCGTAAGGATAAGCAAAAGAGGTTAACTTACTATCAAGTAAAGCTTCAAGTTGTTGCTTGTTCTCACTAATCTCATATTGTTGATGGGTATAATCAAGCGTATCAAGCTTTGGATGTGTGAGTGTATGCCCACCAATTTCAATATATCCTGAGTTAGCCAGTTCACTTAGCTCTGACGGTGTCATTAAACTCACTTTTTTCTCAGGATTATTCGGGTTTTCAACATCCCAACGATTAAAGTGCTCACCCGTTACGGCATATACAGTAGCTTTGAAATTATATTTTTTTAGTAACGGAAGCAGTAACGTTAAGTTATCTTTATATCCATCATCAACAGTGATCATGAAATATTTTTTTCCAAATTCAAAACGGCTTATTGTGCCTTTTTCTTGAAGCTCACTGAACGTGAGTGTTTCATATCCTAGTTTTTTTAATAAGCGAAAATGCTTATCTAGCATGTCAATGTGTAGATAAGTGCCATGTACACCTTTTTCACTCTCATCAGTAATAAAACGGTGATACATAATCACTGGGATTTCATGTTTACGAGTATAAACATACTCACTTTGATAGCGATATTCGAGCTGATCAACTACATGCTGGGTATTATAACTTTCAGCAACAAGATGGCTGATATTCTCATCTGTATATTGTGCTGCAAGAGCTGCGTTAATTTCAGTTTTTAACTGGCCAAAATCAATATCCAGATCTTTCGGGCCGATATCACCAAAATTGCTCTCCATCGCGGTGTGAATATTGCGTTGTGTGATAAGACCGATAGCATTTGCTTCTCCAATGGCAACGGTTGGACGCCCCATCAGCAGCGCTTCAATTGCCACTCGACCAGCACCAATAACCACATTACTTTCAGCTATAGCCTGCTCAATATCATCTCGGTAACCGGCAAAATTTACTTTTGAAGCAAAACGGGTAAAACGCTCTGGCACTTTACTGCCCGTATAAATACGGATATCCCATTTATCTAAATCAAGCACTTCATCTAATAAACGGTAGCACAACTCACCTTTAGGGCCTGTGAGCCGACCGATTATCGTCACCACTGGGCGCGTATGTAATGGCGCGCTTACACGCTGATAACGCTCAATATCAATACCATTACGGCCAATACTTACTGCGCGCTCAGGCATGCCAAGTTCATTAATCAGCTGAGTTGCGACAGCTTCACAAACCGCTATAGCATGGCTACCCATGGCAAGGAAGGCTTTGCGTGAAGCATGTACCGGCTGGCGGCCATGTACCGTGGTTACCATAGGTGTGCCCGTGAGCTTACAGGCAATATGACAACTCCAGCTTGATGCACGTGAATGAGCATGAACCAATTGGATATTATGCTTGCGAATTAAATAGATTAAATAAGCAACATGCCAAAATCGGCGGGGTATGCTTCGCTTATTAAATCGTAACGAGAAATAGTGGCCGTTAACCGGTTTAGTCAGTGTATCAGAGACATAGTAAACTGCGTGTCCACGGCGAGTGAGCTCATTTCCTACCGTTGTGGCATATACTTCTGCACCGGTTACTTCTAATTGTGAAAGTGCCATTAAGATATTCATGTCAACCACGCGCCTCTGAGACAGAAAAACGGGCTAAAAAAGCCCGTAAGTTTACTATGTAGTAAAGCGTACAAACTACCGCTTATTCAACCACACCATATATTCCGCAACCCCTTCGGCCACAGTTTTAAAGGGTGCGGTATAACCGGCAGCACGCACTTTGGTTAAATCAGCTTGCGTGAATGCCTGATAGCGGCCTTTCAAATGCTCAGGGAATGGGATGTATTCCACATTGCCTTGCTGATGATGCGCAATTACCGCATCGGCAACAACCTGAAATGACTCAGCATTACCTGTACCGCAGTTAAAGATACCGGAAACGCCGTTATCTAAAAACCACAAATTCATTGCAGATACATCACCTACATACACAAAATCACGCTGGAACTGCTCGCTACCGGCAAATAACTTCGGGTTCTCACCCTTATTGATTTGGGTATTGAGGTGAAATGCTACACTCGCCATGCTGCCTTTATGACCTTCACGCGGGCCATACACATTGAAATAGCGGAACCCGGTGATCTGTGACAAGGTTTCGCCATGCGCTTTGGCATCTTGCCATAAACGGCGTACATAGTTATCAAACAACTGCTTTGAATAACCATAAACGTTCAGAGCACCTTCATATTCACGCTCTTCAATAAAATCGTGATCGCGGCCACCGTAGGTTGCGGCAGAAGAGGCATACAGGAACGGGATCTCACGCTCTAAACAAAAATGCAGCAGCTCTTTAGAGTACTCATAGTTGTTCAGCATAACGTACTTGCCATCCCACTCAGTGGTAGCAGAACATGCGCCTTCGTGGAATACGGCCTCAATATCACCGAAATCATCACCTGCCATAATTTGGGCGATAAAATCTTCTTTATCCATATAATCGGCAATATCAAGATCAACGAGATTGACGAATTTCGTGCCATCTTTCAAGTTATCGACCACCAGAATATCGGTGCGTCCGCTATCATTGAGCGCCTTGATGATGTTGCTGCCGATCATGCCGGCGCCGCCTGTGACGATAATCATGGATCGAATACCTCTTTATAACCCGATAGATAATGCGGTCGACAATGCAGTAGACGGTTTGCCCAGTCAGCGCAGTCAGTTATGATGAACGCAAGCAAAGCCGTGTTGAGGAGTGCTGAGCAGATGAAAACCCGTGATCGCATCATTCACGCCAGCGTAGAGCTGTTTAATGAACGCGGCGAACGTAATGTCACCACCAACCATATAGCGGCTCATCTGGGGATCAGCCCCGGCAACCTGTATTATCATTTTCGCAATAAAGAAGACATTATACACGCCATTTTAAGCGAGTATGCAGCACATTTGGCGCTAGCATTTCAGCCAAAACAGCCATCTGACTTTAGCTTAGATGTACTGATGGGCTACCTTGATGCCATTTTTTATACCATGTGGCGTTACCGTTTTTTCTATGCGAATCTGGCTGATTTACTCAACCGTGACAGTCGTTTACAGCAACAGTACCTGACTGCTCAGGCCGATCTGGATCAAAAACTGATTGCCATTATGGGGAATATGCAGGCCAACCATTTACTCGATATATCGGCCGACGCACTGCCCGAATTTGTGCACACAATGAAACTCATTGTTACTTGTTGGATCCCTTATCAGAGCGCACAAGCCCCCAGTAGCCAAATTACGCGTCAGGTGGTGTATCAAGGGGTGCTCAGTATGCTCAATTTAATGCGTCCGATGATGACACCTGCCGGTAAAGAGCGTATCGCCCGTCTAACCGAGCACTACCATGCGCAATTGGCCCGCGAACTAAAATCATAGCATAACGTCATATATTTTAGGGAAAGCCGCCACAGAGTGTGTGCAAGCGCACAGTTTGTGGGTTATCACTCTACTTCATAAAGCAGACTATCGGTCTGCTTTACTCTTTTTTGACAGATTCCGCTGCACAAGCTCTCAATTCTGGTGTCAAACACTCTTAAAATAGGCCATTCTCAGTAACATAAGCAGCAGCTTTGCAGGCTGTTACAGCCATGACCTCATAAGGGAGAGACGCCACAATGTCTGCCGATTTTTATCAACAAATTCGCGATCAAATTACACAAACCCGTGATGATGGGTTGTACAAAGAAGAGCGTATTATCACCACTGCACAGCAGGCCGATATTGCCGTTGTAGGTGGCCGTGAAGTCGTCAATTTTTGTGCTAATAACTATCTAGGATTAGCCAACCACCCAGCACTGATAGCGGCAGCTAAATCCGGTATGGATAGCCATGGTTTTGGCATGGCCTCAGTGCGTTTTATCTGCGGTACGCAAGACAGCCACAAACAGCTTGAAGCGCGTTTAGCCCACTTTTTGGGGATGGAAGACAGCATCTTGTACTCCTCTTGCTTTGATGCAAACGGTGGCCTGTTTGAAACCCTGTTGGGCAGCGAAGATGCGATTATTTCCGATGCGCTAAACCACGCCTCGATTATTGATGGTGTGCGCCTATCCAAAGCAAAACGCTACCGGTATGCCAACAACAATATGGCCGACCTTGAAGCACAACTGCAACAGGCCAGAGCCGATGGCGCACGCCATATCATGATTGCCACCGATGGCGTTTTTTCGATGGACGGCGTGATTGCCGATCTGAAGTCAGTCTGTGATTTGGCTGACTGCTATAACGCGCTGGTGATGGTGGATGACTCACACGCGGTGGGCTTTGTGGGGGCAAATGGGCGCGGTACGCACGAGTATTGCGAAGTCATGTCGCGCGTTGACATTATTACCGGCACGCTCGGTAAAGCGTTGGGTGGTGCTTCGGGTGGTTATACCGCAGGGAAAAAAGAGGTCATTGAGTGGCTGCGCCAGCGTTCACGCCCTTATCTGTTCTCAAACTCACTGGCTCCGGCGATAGTCTCCGCGTCGATGGCCGTACTCGATCTGCTCGAAGAGGGCGCAGCCCTGCGCGCGCGCCTGTGGGAGAACGCCAACTACTTCCGTCAGCAGATGAGTGCAGCAGGTTTTACACTGGGTGGCGCAGATCACGCGATTATTCCCGTCATGATTGGTGATGCCAAGCAAGCCGCTGATTTTGCTGATGCACTGCTGGCTGAAGGTATCTACGTGATTGGTTTCTCGTTCCCAGTTGTACCCAAAGGGCAGGCGCGTATCCGCACCCAAATCTCTGCTGCGCACAGCCGCGCGCAGCTTGATCATGCTATTGAGGCCTTTACCCGCGTAGGTAAACAGCTTGGCATTATCTGATGTTAACTACATCTGATGTGAACTACCGCGCTCAACGTCGTCTATTGTGCCGCAAGCCATCACGTTGGGCTCTGACAAAATCATGGGGATCACCGCAATGAAAGCACTGGCTAAACTCAAACCGGAAGTCGGTATCTGGATGACCGATGTGCCACAGCCCCCGATGGGCCACAATGATCTGCTGATTAAAATCCGCAAAACCGCGATTTGTGGTACAGACGTGCATATTTATAACTGGGATGACTGGTCACAGCGTACGATCCCCGTGCCGATGGTCGTCGGTCATGAGTATGTTGGTGAAGTCGTGGCAATGGGACAAGAGGTACGCGGTTTTCAGATAGGTGATCGGGTGTCTGGTGAGGGGCATATCACCTGTGGTCATTGCCGTAACTGCCGTGCGGGTCGTACCCATTTATGCCGTAATACCACGGGGGTCGGCGTTAACCGTGATGGCGCATTTGCCGAATATCTGGTGATCCCAGCGTTTAACGCCTTTAAAATTCCCGACAATATCTCTGATGATCTAGCCGCAATTTTTGACCCCTTTGGTAACGCGGTCCATACCGCGCTGTCGTTTGATCTGGTGGGCGAGGATGTACTGATCACCGGCGCAGGCCCTATCGGCATTATGGCGGCTGCTGTTTGTCGCCATGTGGGTGCACGCCATGTGGTGATCACGGATGTGAATGAGTACCGCTTAAGTTTGGCACGGAAAATGGGCGTGACTCGTGCGGTCAATGTGGCACAAGAGAGCCTGAGCGATGTGATGCAGCAACTGGGCATGACCGAAGGGTTTGATGTGGGGTTAGAGATGTCGGGCGTGCCGAGTGCTTTCCAGAGTATGCTCAGTGCCATGAATCATGGCGGTAAAGTGGCCATGCTGGGTATTCCACCCAGCGATATGGGGATTGACTGGACACAGGTGATCTTCAAGGGGCTGTTTATTAAAGGCATTTATGGCCGTGAGATGTTTGAAACCTGGTATAAAATGGCCGCGCTGCTGCAATCGGGTCTCGATCTTAGCCCTATCATTACGCACCGTTATGCGATTGATGATTTTCAGCAGGGGTTTGATGCCATGCGTTCAGGCCAGTCGGGTAAAGTGGTGTTGAGCTGGGATTAATTGCTCAGGCGTACAGTGCCGGCTTGTTGGCTTTGGTATACAAAGTAGGTGTTCTGGCCTAACTGAGATCCCCTAAAACGCTGCATTTAAACAGTTGCATTTAAAGAATAGAGATAACAAAAAGCCTAACTGCACAAGCATGTTAGGCTTTTTTATCGGGATAACTTTTTACCAGGATTAATATTCCCAGCTGTCAGGGTCGATTCCCATCTGGCGCATAATCTCTTTTGCCTCAACTGGGATCTCATCGTGGCGCGCTTTGCCCAGATCATCCTCGGTTGGCAGCGGCTGACCGGTAAAGGCGTGCAAAAAGGCTTCACACAGCAACTCGCTGTTGGTGGCATGACGCAAGTTATTCACTTGGCGACGAGTACGTTCATCAGTCAGAATTTTAAGCACTTTCAGCGGGATAGAGACAGTGATCTTCTTCACTTGCTCACTTTTTTTACCATGTTCCGCATAAGGGCTGATGTATTCGCCATTCCACTTTGCCATAAAACACCTTGCAACGCGTCATCATCACACTGTGTGATGTTCCGTAATCAGATAAGGAAATAAGAATAAGGATACAATTCTAGCGGTTAATCTGGAGGCTGACAATCTAAACGCAAAGATGTTTAGACATCTAGATGTGTTGACGGCTAACGTGAAATGCCGTTACTCTACTTCCAGCAAGTGCGATCACGCATAGCCAAAAATTAAGCAACACACGATGATGAACAGCAACAGGCTGTGCATCCCCCAATACCGTAGCTAGGGAAAGCGAAGCGTATGACATATAAACAGGCAACCTCAGCCATTCGCAGTGGCCTGAACAATGACGACCAGTTTGGCTGCGTTGTTCCCCCTATTCACCTCTCATCCACCTACAATTTTACCGAATTTAACCAGCCACGGGTACACGATTATTCACGCCGTGGTAATCCGAGCCGTGATGTGG
>CAMTGL010000101.1 GCA_947071955.1 uncultured Plesiomonas sp. | reverse complement strand
CATTGAAGCCCGAAGAAATGTAAGCGCTCACTATACACTACAAACTAACTGGCGCTCATCTCGTAGCATGGTGAATGCGGTAAACCGACTTTTTTCACATGCCGTGAACCCTTTCTTGTTTGAGCAGGATATCCCATTTTTAGCCGTTGATGCTGCCCCTGATGCGGCAGAGCGCCAATTTATGTTGCAGGGGGAAGTGCAGCCAGCCATGCAGCTCTGTTGTCTGGGTGGTGAGCGGGTCAATAACGGTGATTATCAGCAGCAGATGGCCGAGGCCTGTGCCAGCTCGATTACCCACTGGCTGCAATCGGGTATTGAAGGCAGCGCGCTGCTCGGCAAAACCGGCAAACTGCGGCCAGTGGTGGCCGGTGATATTGCCGTTCTGGTGCGCACGGGGCGCGAAGCAGCACTGATTCGCCAAGCATTGAGCACTCGCGGGGTGGCTTCAGTGTATCTCTCGAATCGAGAGAGTGTGTTTTCCAGCCAAGAAGCGGGTGATCTGTTGCGGGTATTGCAAGCCTGTTTACTGCCGGGGCAAGAGCGCTTGTTGCGTGCAGGGTTGGCAACACCGCTGCTGGGGCTGACGGCGGCTGATCTTGACTTGCTCAACCATGATGAGTGGCGCTGGGAGATGGCCGTTGCTGAATTTGAAGACTACCGACAAAAGTGGTTAAAGCACGGTGTACTGCCGATGCTGCGTCAGTTGATTCAACAGCGTAAATTGGCCGAGAATCTGCTGGCGGGCAGTGAGGGTGAGCGCCGACTGACAAACCTGCTGCATCTGGGTGAATTGTTGCAAGAAGCTGCCGCCGAGCAAGAGAGTGAGCATGCGTTGCTGCGCTGGCTGGCCCAGCAAATTGACAAACCACAGCGTGGCGGAGATGACCCGCAACTGCGTTTGGAAAGTGATCAAAATTTGGTGCAGATAGTCACCATCCACAAATCGAAAGGGCTAGAGTACCCACTGGTCTGGCTGCCGTTTGCCTGCTCGTTTCGGGCGGCAAAAGGCGATTTTTATCATGATGAGAGCCTGTCTGCCGTGCTGGATTTAACCGGCTCGGAAGAGGCGAAAGTTCATGCCGAACGCGAGCGGCTGGCCGAAGATGTGCGACTGATTTATGTCGCGCTAACCCGCGCCGTGTATCAGTGCCAGATTGGTATTGCGCCCTTATCCGCAGGGCGCGGTAAAAGTGAAAATAGCAAAAATAAAGCGACAGATCTTCACTTGAGTGCGTTTGGGTATCTGCTGCAACAAGGGCAAGCTGGGGATGCGGCGCTGCTTGAACAAGCCTGTACAGCGCTGGCAGATCAGGATATTGCCTTAACAGCGCCCGATTCCAGCACAACCTGCGTGTTATCACCGGCTAAAACGCTGCCAAATACGCTGGGGGTACGTGAGTTTCAGGGGCGGATAGAGCGCAACTGGTGGGTGACTAGCTACTCAAATTTGAGCCGTCATCAGGATGTGGCCGAGTGGCTGCCGCGCTTTGATCAAGATGCCGCCGGAGAGCAGTTACAACCGCTAGGCAGCCCAGACAATACAAGGGATACAGAGAGTATCGCCAGTTCAGACAATACCGAGCAGGCCGTGTTTTCCCATTCAGACAGCACAGATTTGGCCGAATATTCAAACGAGCCTCATGTGCAGAATACCGAACTCGGAACAGATAACAGTGCAGAGAGCATCGCTGAAGCTGCTGAATTTGTTGAAGAGGTGATACCGGCTGAACCGATACTCTCGCCCTTTACTTTTCCACGCGGAGCACGCCCCGGCACGTTTTTACACAGCCTGTTTGAAACGCTCGATTTTGCTGATCAACAGGAATGGTCACAGCAGTTACAAACCTTGTTAGAGATGGAGGGGCTGGATCTGGCTTGGCAACCTGTGCTGCACGACTGGGTTAACAAAGTGCTGACTACACCGCTCAATGCACCGCAACAAATGCGTGAAATTGAACACCGTGAAGTGATAGACCGCCAACCCGATCTGTCTACAGCACCGCCGGTATTGTGCTTGTCAGCGGTTGCCCATCATGCTCGCTGTGTCGAGATGGAGTTCCATTTGCCTATCAGCACGCCATTGCAGGCGGAAAAGTTAGATACCCTGTGCCGCCGTTATGATGCTTTATCGCGGCAGTCAGAGCATCGTCTGCGCTTTTCAGAGGTACAGGGCATTTTGAAAGGCTATATCGATTTAGTCTTTAGCCATAACGGTAAATTTTATGTTCTTGATTATAAATCTAATTATTTGGGGGATACGGTAGAGCATTACCATCAACAGGCTATGACCCGTGCCATGATTGAACACCGGTATGATCTGCAATATCAGCTGTACACACTGGCATTGCACCGTTATTTACGGCTACGGTTGAAAGATTATGATTATGACCGTCATATCGGCGGTGTGTATTACCTCTTTTTACGTGGGATGAATGGCCATGATCCTGAATACGGTGTGTATGCACAGCGCCCTGAAAAAGCCCTGATTATGGCATTAGATCGGCTGTTTAGTGGTGAGGAAGACTCCTCTACTGAGGCGTTAGAAAACGGAGTACAGGTATGAATCCAAGCATGAACCTCAGCATGAACCACGGTATTTTAGCCCATTTGCAGCAGTTGAGCCGTGAGCGAATTATCCGCCCGTTAGATTACCAGTTTGCCCGTTATCTGGCGCTGCATGATGCTGATCCACTGCTCGCTTTGGTTGCCGCGCTGATCAGTGCCGAAGCCGGTAATGGCCATGTCTGTCTTGATTTGCGCCAGCTAAACCCGACCCGTTTATTTGGCTTGCGTGATAGTCGCGCACTCTGGCACAGCACCGGAGGTATTCCCACTACCGAATGGCCGGCAAGGTTACAGCACTGCATGGCGGTAGGCGATGGACGCTGCGCAACACCGCTAGTACTGAGCGGCGATTATCTCTATTTACACCGCTTATGGCAGGATGAGGGGCTGATCGTCGAGTATCTGCAACACAGTGAAAACCGGATCACGGCAGGCGATCAGGCACAAACCGACAACATTACGGCGCAAAAAGCGATTTTAGACCGCTTATTTGGGCAGGATGACACCGTCAACTGGCAGAAAGTGGCCGCGGCTATTGCCTGTAACAGCCGGATGTCGGTTATCTCCGGTGGCCCAGGAACAGGAAAGACCACCACAGTTACCCGCCTGTTAGCCGCATTGCTGCTGCAAGAGAGCCGATTACAGCAAGAAGATGCATTGCCGCAAGCGTCACAATCTTTGCGCATTAAACTGGTTGCGCCGACCGGAAAAGCGGCTGCTCGTCTGAGTGAGTCAATCAGTGCCGCCCGTGAAAAACTGCCGGTTGCTGTCGAGATCCAGCAAAAAATCCCGACCGAGGCCGGTACACTGCACCGTTTGCTGGGCGCACAACCCAACAGCAGCCGCTACCGACACCATAAAGATAACCGCTTGCACCTTGATTTACTGGTGGTGGATGAAGCCTCAATGGTTGATCTGTCACTGATGGCGCGTCTGGTTGAGGCGTTACCGGACCATGCGCGGCTGATATTACTCGGCGATCGGCATCAACTGGCCTCGGTAGAAGCGGGAGCGGTGCTGGGGGATATCTGTCGTCTGGCCGATCAAGGCTATAGCCTCGATCAAGCGCAGTGGTTAAGTGCCGTGATCGGATCGGATCTGATCCCCTATGCACAAGATCAGGGCGATGCCTTGCGTGATCAGATCTGCTTACTACGTAAGAGCTATCGCTTTGATGATCACTCTGGCATTGGCGTATTGGCCAGCAAAGTCAATCAGGGGAATAGCCGCGATCTGGCTACTCTGTTCAGTGGCCAGTACCCTGATATTCAGCAATACCCGCTCGATGCGGTGCGCTACAGTGAGCTGCTAAAGCGTTGCGTGCAGGGCTATCGTGCATATCTGATACAACTGCGCTCACGTGCCGAGCAGGTGCGTGCCGGCGTACCCGATGATCAGTTGTTGCCTATCCGCGATATACTGCATACCTTCGCCGGATTTCAACTGCTCTGTGCGTTGCGCGAAGGGCCGTTTGGCGTTGGCGGCTTAAACAGCACCATTGAACGAGAACTGGAACAGGCCAAGCTGATTCAGCGCGATGATGGCAACCGCTGGTATGAGGGGCGGCCGATTATGATCATGCAAAATGACAGTGTACTGGGGCTGTTTAACGGTGATATCGGCATGACACTGGCAGATACCGATCAGCAGGGGCGAACTCGCTTTCGGGTCTGTTTTGAGATGCCCGATGGCAGCATCAAATCCTTTCTGACCAGCCGCCTACCGGCACACGAAACGGTGTTTGCCATGACAGTGCATAAATCTCAAGGGTCAGAATTCGCCCATACTGTTTTGGTTTTACCGGATAAACACAGCCCGCTGCTGTCGCGCGAGCTAGTGTATACCGCCATTACACGCGCAAAACAGCAGTTGGTGTTGTATACCGATATGCGGGTATTGCAGCAGGCGATCAATACCCCGACAGTCCGACGTAGCGGGTTTAGCGATAGACTAATGCGAACAACTACACCACATCAGTAATCAGGATTTTTGACTGGCGCTGGTAGTTATACAGCGCCTGTTTTTTTTCTGGCAACACATCCACACTGGCAGGGCTAAAACCCCGCTCTTGAAACCAATGGATACTGCGGGTCGTCAGCACAAACAACTGTTTTAAGCCCAAACGCTTTGCCTGTACCAGAACGCGATCGAGCAGAACATCACCGCGCGAAGAGTTGCGATATTCAGGGTGAACCGCAACACACGCCATCTCGCCCATCTGCTCATCAGTAAATGGGTAGAGTGCAGCGCAAGCAATGACCAGCCCATCACGCTCAACTAAAGTAAACTGGCTGATCTCAATTTCAAGCTGCTCACGTGAGCGACGCACCAAAATACCCTGCTCTTCGAGTGGCCGGATCAGCGCTAGAATACCGCCAATATCATCAATGGTCGCCGATCGCACCTGTTCGGCACTCTCCATCACAATTTGTGTGCCAATCCCTTCGCGTGAGAAGAGCTCTTGCAGCAACGCGCCGTCTTCCACATAACTGAGCAGATGGCAGCGTTTCACCCCCGCCCGACAAGCCGTGACCGCGGCACGTAGAAAACGCACCGTGGCTGAATGGTAATCACCCTGCATCTCTTGGGCATGGATCAGTGTTAACGCTTCACTCGGGAACAGCTCTGAAATTACATCCCCTTCGGCTGTTGTTGCCCCGCGCTCGGCACAAAAGCCCAGCATTTTATCGGCATCAAGTTTGATCGCTAGTTGGGTAGCAATCTCTTCAGAGGTCAGATTAAAACTCTCACCAGTGACCGATACTGCCACCGGCCCGAGCAACACCACACTGTTGTTGTTGAGCTGGCGGCGAATGCCGTCAACGTCAATCCGGCGAATGCGCCCGCTATGGCAGTAATCAATGCCATCATCAACACCGAGCGGCTGCGCAATCACAAAGTTGCCGCTGACAACATTAATATGCGCACCGGCCATCGGCGTGTTTGATAAGCTCATCGATAAACGTGCGGTAATGTCTAATTGCAGTTGCCCTGCGGCCTGTTTGACCAGATCAAGGCTACGCCCATCGGTGATCCGAATTTGCTTGTGGTAGCGGCAGGGGTGTTGCTGCTGGCTGTGCAGCCGGTCTATCTGGTGGCGTGCGCCGTAGACAATCACCAGCTTAATGCCCAGGCTATGCATCAGCCCCAGATCACTGATAATATTTTTATAGTTACTATGTTCGACGACTTCACCATCGAGCATGATCACAAACACCTTTCCACGGTGTGCATTCACATACGGGGCTGATTGGCGGAAGCCATGAACAAGCTCCATGCTGCGATCTTTCAATGTGGGTATCCTCACCTGATTAATTATGTGAATAACTATTCCTTTATTTTGCTTTTTTATTCTAGTGATGTTGCGTTTGCAACACTTTTTTTTAATTAAGGATAATTGCCCATAAAATCACCAATCAGCAGAATAAAAACCACGCAGCACCGGTTCTAAATTTGTTTTTTTCATTCTGTTTTTGGTGTAGCGCTTAGCCTGACAGTGTGTGTGGATAGCCTACCTTTTTAGAAGAGAACGTGCGTATTTTCTTTAAACACGAATAGTGTACTGCTTCCCAAACATGTTTTTTATCCCCCTTATTCCCCAAAAAAAGATGACCAAGAAAAAATGAAATAACAGCAATATGCGGGATAAAAAACAGGTTGTTGATTTTTACGGGGGAAAATCAGGGAATATATATCCGGTAAACAGCACAGGATTAAAGAGAAAAAGAGCAAATACCAAGAGAGCCGCTAGAGCGCAGTAAGAGGAGATAAACACAAAAGTAAGAGGAAAATTAACTCGAATAAATAAAAAAGCCACCGCGGTGTTTACCGTGTGGCTTTTATTGTTTAGTGATACTGCGGGGCATGGCTTATGCAGTATCGGGTAATTATCGTGTTACAGCACGGGTTATATTACCGAATTAACGCTGCATTTCATTATTTTGCGCAAACGGGTAAATATTGCTGATCCCCGGGAATTGGTAAGATTCACTGCGAAACAGGGCGCTGTCACAGCTACCACATACGTGTTGGCGGCGGTAAGAGTATGCGCGTTCAACGCCAACATTGTGAATATTGCGGCTATGGCAGTGATTGCATTTTACTTTATTCAGATATTCACAACTAGGATGCGTTTTCAGGTATTCCTGTTTGGTTGGCAGGATATTCCATTGGCGTGACAGACGTGCGTTTACAATAAAGTAGCTGGTAAACAGCGCCATTGTCAGAACAAACATAATACCTGAAACAATCATCATCATAGTAGTAACCTCTGCATGCCATCACCGTAGCGTTTATGTGGGGTAGAGGTTTGACTGTATCGCAATTAGTTACTTATCGAAAGATTTTGTTACTTTTATAAGTCATTGAATTTTAAGCGTTAAATTATTTATATCTATTTGTGTGATGCAAGTCACGTTTTTGTGGGTAAAAAGCGTGATTTGCATCACTATGCAAAATGCGGTTCTAGTTTTTTCTGCCGGAGAGTACAGTTTCCCACTAAGGTGCGGGGAAAAATAAGCTAAGCGTACATAGCAACCCTATGAAGAGACCAATTTAGACATGCCCTGAGATTGATACCAGACCTGATTATTGTCGATACGATCTTTATAAGATAAGTTAAACAATGATATACCTATGTTCTTCAGGATTTTATTTCCGGCTAAACCGGTATTTTGAGCCTGAACCTCAAGATTACCAGAGTTAAGGAGTACCTGTTTAAGCAACCATTTTCCATTTTGATCGAGAGATTTGCGCAGTTTACTGAGGGGATTTCCCTGATGTAAAGAGATCGCTTCACGC
>CAMTGL010000100.1 GCA_947071955.1 uncultured Plesiomonas sp. | reverse complement strand
ATCTTGCGCCTGACACCCGGTGCCCGGGTACCTGTTGACGGGGCCGTACTCAGCGGCGATGCTTGGCTCGATCAAGCGATGCTGACCGGCGAAGCGATCCCGCAGCAAAAACAGGCTACAGATACCGTACCCGCCGGTACTGTCGTGCAAGATGGCAGCGTACTGTTTACTGCTCGCGCCGTCGGCAGCCAGACCACGCTGTCACGGATCATCCATCTGGTGCGCAGCGCTCAAAGCAGCAAACCACAAATCGGCCGGATAGCCGATAAAATTTCGGCAATCTTTGTTCCGGTTGTTATCGCCATAGCCCTGATCAGCGGCGCTATTTGGTTCTTTGTCGGCCCACAGCCCCACATTGCCTACGCCCTCTCAATTACCACCACTGTACTGATCATCGCCTGTCCTTGCGCGCTGGGTCTGGCAACACCGATGTCCATCATCTCCGGAGTCGGTCGAGCAGCAGAGTTTGGCGTACTCATCCGCGATGCAGATGCACTGCAACAGGCCAGCAAAGTCAATACACTGGTTTTTGATAAAACCGGCACACTGACCGAAGGTCGGCCAACTGTCACCGCCATTACTGCACTCAATAACCACACTGAAACAGACGTTTTACAGTGGGCAGCAGCGCTTGAAAAAGGCTCTAGCCATCCGCTGGCGCTGGCCATTTTGCAAAAAGCAGACGGCCTGACCCTACCCGATGCAACTGAGTTCAAAACCCTGCGCGGGTTGGGCGTACAAGCCACCGTAAACGGTAAATCCCTGTTGCTGGGTAATCTGGCGCTGATGCAACAGCAACACATTGATGTTGATCACATCATACAACCGCTTGAACTGGCGGCAGCACAAGGTGCAACACCGGTGTTGCTGGCTTGTGATCAACAACTGGTGGCACTATTTTCCATCCGAGATCCGCTACGCAGTGACAGTATCAGCGCCCTGCAACGCCTGCGTACCGACGGCTTTACACTGGTCATGCTAACCGGTGACAACCCACTCACCGCACAAGCCATTGCCCAAGAAGCAGGAATTGATCAGGTCGTTGCCGGTGTACTGCCAGACGGTAAAGCGGCTGAAATCCGCCGTCTACAACAGCAAGGCAATGTTGTCGCCATGATTGGTGATGGTATCAACGATGCCCCTGCGCTGGCTCAAGCAGATGTCGGCATTGCCATGGGTAGCGGCAGTGATGTGGCCATTGAAACCGCAGCCATGACCCTGATGCGCCACAGTTTGCACGGCGTGGCCGATGCCATGTCTCTATCACGAGCAGTATTGCGCAATATGAAGCAAAACTTGTTCGGTGCATTCGTGTATAACTCGCTTGGGATCCCCGTCGCGGCAGGCATTTTATACCCTTTTATCGGGCTATTACTGAACCCGATTGTTGCCGGCGCAGCTATGGCGCTCTCCTCCATTACGGTGGTCTCAAATGCCAACCGGTTATTGCGCTTCACACCGCGCAATAGCCCAACAACACAACAGGAATAAACATGAAACGAGCCCTTTTTGCTGTCACTTTAGCGTTAACATCTGCCGCGTCATGGGCAGCAACCGATGTGACTATGTATAAATCCCCGTATTGTGGTTGCTGTTCTAAATGGGCAGAACACATGCAAAATGAAGGGTTTAACGTTAAAACCGTGATGATGGAAGATAATGAGATGTACAAGCTCAAAATGCAGCACAACATCACACCCGATTTAATGTCATGCCACACTGCCATTGTTGAAGGTTACGCTGTTGAAGGACATGTTCCGGCAGCCGATGTGCGCCGTATGCTCAAAGAAAAACCAGCCATCAGTGGTATCAGCACACCGGCCATGCCTATTGGTAGCCCAGGCATGGAACAGGGCGATCAAAAAGATCCTTATGTGGTGTTAGCGTTTGACGCACAAGGAAAACAAACACCTTACAGCCGACAAAACGGCGCATAACATAACAGCACAATTAAGCAGTGCACGACAATGTAAGCAGTACACCGCAATAACGGAAACAGAATTATTTACATAATGGGGCTTGCGGGAACTTTATTCCGCCCCCATTTTCTCAAGTAGAGAATCTTTTTTCCGGAGCAACAGCATGAAGAAATTACTGACCCGTTTGGCCCTGGGGCTGGGTCTTTTGTCACCGCTGGCACAAGCCTATCCCGCTGTTGATGTCCGTCTTGATGATGTTGATCTCGAACTGGTTGGCAGCATTCACATGGCCAGTGATCGCCTCTCTACCCTACCGCCAGAGCTGCTACGCAAACTCGACAATATTGATGCTCTCATCGTAGAGGCTGATATCACCGCTGACACACCGTTGGCCAAAATCAGCCCACCGGAAAAACCGCTCAGCGCACTGCTCACCCCTTCCCACATAGCCTTGCTTAAACGCTATGCACAGGAAACGGGTATTTCAGCCGACCTGCTCAATAGCCTACACCCATGGCAAGCGGCACTGACACTGCAAGCCATGCAAGCTCAAAAAATGGGGATGAAAGCAGAATACGGTGTCGATTATCAAATTCTGCATTATGCCCGTCAGCGCGGTTTACCGATTATCGAACTGGAAGGCTCACAGGCACAAATGAATATCCTCGAAACACTTGAGGATAACGGCCTGCCACTGTTAATTGAAACGCTTGAAGAGTGGAATACTACCGCAGACACACTGCGTCAGGTTGAAGCCTTGTGGGTTACACCCAATGGCAGTGAACCGACACTGCACAATATTCCTGATCTGGCCGATGGTCTGCACAGCCCGCTGTTGGCTGAACGAAACCAAAAATGGGCCGATAAACTCAAAGAGATGCCAGCAGGCCGCTATATGGTGGTGGTCGGTGCACTGCATCTGATAGGCAAAGACAACTTGCCACAGCTATTAAAAACGCCGTCTGCAACCAAGACCACAGAGATCACCACCGCTATCTGAATATGTTTATCTAAAAAATGCTCAAGTTGAAAATGGGTATCTTTACTCATATTTAATGATAAACCACTGATTAAACCCTATCAGCGTTGCAATACTCGGGTAACAGGTCGTGTTACCCGTTTTATCACCCGCCTGCCACTAGCTATCACTTTTTCTGTCTTTTTCGGCTTACAGTAAAAAGCCTGTATTCTCTTTTTGGCAACAGCCTTTACCGCGCAAACGTTTTCCTTTTATAATTAGCCCTGTTTTTCGCTGCAAAAAGCCATTTCTGTAACATTTTTTCTGCCATATACCCGATAAAGGTGATGAAACTATGCTAGGTACTGCGCTGCGCCCGTCAGCAACAAAAGTGATGTTGTTAGGCTGTGGAGAACTCGGAAAAGAGGTCGCTATTGAGTGTCAACGGCTCGGAATCGAAGTTATCGGCGTTGACCGTTACCCTGACGCACCGGCCATGCAAATTGCACACCGCAGCCATGTGATCAATATGCTCGATAGCAACGCCCTACGCGCCCTGATCCTGCAAGAAAAACCCGATTATGTGGTACCTGAAATAGAAGCCATTGCCACTGACGTATTACTTGAACTCGAGCAACAAGGGCAAACCGTCGTGCCCTGTGCACAAGCAGCCAAGCTGACCATGAACCGTGAAGGTATTCGCCGTTTAGCTGCCGAAACGTTGAATATTCCTACCTCGCCATACCGTTTTGCCGATAACTATACTGACTTTAGTCAAGCAGCCAGTGAAATTGGCTACCCATGTGTTGTAAAACCAGTCATGAGCTCTTCCGGAAAAGGCCAGAGTGTTCTGCGCAGTGAACACGATCTGCACAATGCATGGCAGTACGCACAAGAGGGCGGGCGCGCGGGTAAAGGCCGAGTCATCATCGAAGGGTTTGTGCGTTTTGACTTTGAAATCACCCTGCTCACCGTACAGGCCGTTGACGGTATTCACTTCTGCGCCCCTATCGGCCACCGACAAGAAGAGGGTGACTACCGTGAGTCATGGCAACCACAAGCCATGAGCCAAACCGCGCTTGAACGTGCCCAACAGGTGGCAGCTCAGGTTGTAAAATCACTCGGTGGCTATGGTCTGTTCGGAGTAGAGCTGTTTATTTGTGGTGATGAGGTGCTGTTCAGTGAAGTCTCACCTCGCCCACACGATACCGGCATGGTGACACTGATATCACAAGATTTGTCTGAGTTTGCCCTGCATGTTCGCGCTTTTCTCGGCCTGCCGATAGGCAACATCACACAGCATGGCCCGTCAGCATCAGCCGTGATCCTGCCGGAACTGCACAGCACCGATCTGCGCTTTCGCGGCCTAGCACAGGCACTGGCTGCGCCGAATGTACAACTGCGTCTCTTCGGTAAACCGGAAATTGCCGGTCGCCGCCGTCTTGGTATCACATTAAGCCGTGCCGACAACACCGAACGCGCCGTTGAAATCGCCACCCAAGCTGCGCAGCATATCCTTGTCAGTGGTTGATCATGTACTTGATATCATGCGCGTGACACAATGAGCGATAAATATTAAGCGCTAAAGCAAGCAACCCTACAATCGGGTGATATGAACAGCAGGCCTCACCGCTGCATTTACATCACCCGATAATCAATCAGCATTAGGTTTATCATGATTGGATTCATCATTAAATCCTCTTAGAATGCCCGCTTACCCTATTTTATTGCTGATACGGCATGAATAGCAGATATTCACCCGTTATTCAGGAGCACATCGGCTGTGATTACCGAATTAAAATACCTCAGCGGCTACTCTGACGATCTGAAACAGCAAGTGTCTCAGGTTATCGAAAAAGGGCAACTCGGCCACTTACTGCGCGAGCGTTACCCCGAACCACATAACATCAACAGTGACAAAGCGTTGTACCAGTACACCATGGCACTGAAAAATGACTACCTACGTAATGCTCCACCACCACTCAACCGCGTTTATTACGACAGCAAAATCAGCGTCATCAAACATGCGCTTGGTCTGCACACCTCTATTTCACGTGTGCAGGGAAACAAGCTCAAAGCCAAAGCAGAGATCCAGATAGCATCACTATTTAAAGACGCACCGGCCGATTTCTTACGCATGATAGTCACGCATGAACTTGCACATCTGCGTGAAAAAGATCACAACAAAGCCTTTTACCAACTGTGCCAACACATTGAACCCCGCTACCACCAGCTGGAGTTTGACGTTCGCCTGTACCTAACACATCTTGATCTGTTCGGAAAGATCTATTAGATCACCCAGATCTGATTGAATTATCGCCGATCTCTGGTACAGCCTTGCGGATAGGCACAACAACTCAATTTTCGGGAAAACATGAAAACAGACGCAGAAATCTGTCACCACGCCACCTTAGAACCCATTACCCAAATTGCCGAAAAAATGGGCCTCATCTCCGGCGAAATCACCACCTACGGGCGCTATAAGGCCAAAGTTGACCTCAGTGCACTACAACGTACCCAAGAGCTGCCACGTGGAAAACTGATACTGGTTACCGCCATCACCCCCACTCCGCAAGGTGAAGGCAAAACCGTCACCACCCTCGGACTGGCACAAGGGCTGGCCGCGTTGGGGAAAAAAACCATCGCCTGTATCCGCCAGCCCTCAATGGGGCCAGTTTTTGGGATAAAAGGCGGTGCGGCAGGAGGTGGCTACAGTCAAGTCGCGCCAATGGATGAACTCAATCTGCACCTGACCGGTGATATCCACGCCATTACTGCCGCGCATAACCTTGCCGCAGCCGCCATTGATGCACGTCTGTACCACGAAACCCGTTTGGGCCAGCATCGCTTTACCGAACGAACAGATCTCACCGCACTGGATATAGATCCCGACAATATCGTGTGGGATCGCGTACTGGATCTCAATGATCGCACCTTGCGCACCGTACAAATCGGTATCAATCCACCAAACAGCCATGCCAACGGCATCACACGCACCAGCGGCTTTGCCATTACGGCCGCCTCTGAGCTGATGGCTATTTTGGCACTGTCACATGATCTGGCCGATATGCGCCGCCGTGTCGGGCGTATCATTCTGGCTTACTCCCGCCAGCAAAAACCCATCACCGCCGATGATCTGGGTGTTGCAGGCGCAATGAGCGTGATCATGAAATCTTGTATCGCCCCTACACTGATGCAGACCCTTGAAGGTGTACCGACACTGATCCATGCCGGCCCATTTGCTAATATTGCGCACGGGAACTCATCCATCATTGCCGATAAACTCGCCCTACAACTGAGCGAATACACGGTCACCGAAGCCGGTTTTGGTTCCGACATGGGGCTGGAAAAAGCCTGCAACATCAAAGCTCAGGTAGCAGAAAAACACCCAGACTGTGTCGTACTGGTCACCACAGTGCGCGGCTTAAAAGCCCACGCCACCCATACCGAAAAAGCGCACTCTGCGCTGGAATCAGGTTTTAGCAACCTTCTGTGGCACATAAAAAACGTGCAAAAATACGGCCTACCCGTTGTTGTAGCCATTAACCGTTTTCCACATGATACCGAGGCCGAACTCACGTGGTTGTGCCAGCAAATAGAGTCTACCGGCAGCGAAACCGCACTGAGTGATGCCTTCTCACTCGGCGGACAAGGGGCAACACAACTGGCCGAAAAAGTAATCCACGCCTGCAAACAAGTGGCTTCATTTAGCCCGTTATACTCAGTCAGCCCCGCACAACACAACACTTTGCTCGATAAATTGACCGCCGTTGCAACACGCGGCTACGGTGCAAAAGAGATGGTATTGTCAGATCTGGCCCAGCAACAGTTACAACAAATAGAGCAACTGAATCTGCCCGAACTGTTTGTCTGTCTGGCTAAAACGCCACTCTCAATCAGCCATGAGCCAAAAGACAAAGGTGCACCACAAGGTTTCACCTTGCCAATCCGTGAAATTAAACTGTGCGCAGGAGCTGGATTTATCTATGCGTTATGCGGAAATGTGCTCACTATGCCGGGCCTACCGGAGCGGCCAGCTTATCTGGGGGTTGATCTACAACCTGATGGAACAATCATTGGCTTACAGTAAATAAACAGTGATAACTCTTATTTTGCCGTTAGGGAAAAAACCTAACGGCGCTCACTGTTGGCGCCATCCATTACAGTTTAAAAATCTGCAAATTCAGGGATCGCAGGCTTACCGTGCATCTCTAAAAAATCGAGCAACTTACGGGGGGATGTATTTAATAAGCGTGCATGCGGAAAATTAGCCGCATTAATTAAACGCAGTGAGTGTTCAAAATCACCCAAACTGTAGGCAATGTGTGAGTCAGACCCCATCACCAAATAAGCGCCATGCCGTTTTGCTGCATCAATAATGGCCGGACACGTCAGCTCACTGCCCTGTCGAGAGACCACGAACGATGAATTATTCGCCTCAAGCGCAACCCGAGACTCTGCCGCAGGCGGCACCGGCTCATCAACAGAAAACGGAAA
>CAMTGL010000099.1 GCA_947071955.1 uncultured Plesiomonas sp. | reverse complement strand
CTGTAAATCTTCCGACAACGAGACAAAGCTGCTCATGTCGCGCGCGCCCATATGCCCTGAACCGAGCAACAGGCCATCACCGCGCTGGATCACTACCCGCACACGCGAATGCTGGTTGCTGTTGAGCGATGATCGAATTTGCCGATCGGTTGCATCAGCGGGCAGAGCTTGCAGTTGCCGCCCCAGCTGATTGGCCATCCGCTGGTAAGAGACCTTTTCTCGTGCCGAGAGTTCGGTGACATTACGGCTATCCCAGCGTGGCAGCATCAGCACCAGCAGCAATACCAGCGCCAGCGTAAACCAGAAAATCGCAAATATCCGCGCAGTCAGGCTGTTTAGGGTATTGAATATCGCCATTATGCCGCCGCAACCAGCAGATAACCGCGTCCGCGTAGGGTTTTAAACCACGGCTGGCCATCAGTGCGCTCGGGCAGCTTTTTGCGCAGGTTTGACATGTGCATATCTATCGAGCGGTCAAACGGTGAAAGGCGTTTTCCCAGAATATCCAGACTCAATGTTTCCCGTGAAATGATCTCTCCGGGGTGCTGAATCAACAACTGCAACAGGGTAAATTCTGTCCCCGTCAAATCAAGGGCGGCATCCTGATAGCGCACCTCTTGCCGACCCGGATAGAGAGTTATCTGATCAAATTGCAGGCACTCCTGCCCCTTATCTTCGCTGCCGCTGATCCGCACGGTACGGCGTAAAATAGCCCTGATCCGCGCCACCAGCTCACGATCATTAAAGGGTTTTGGCAGGTAGTCATCCGCACCCAGCTCTAGCCCTAGCACTCTGTCCAGCTCACTGCCGCGCGCGGTCAGCATCAATACTGGCGTTGTGAAGTTCAAGCGCAGTGCCTTGAGTGTTTCAAGCCCGTTGCGTTTGGGCATCATGATATCGAGCAAGATCAGATCGATACTTTCATCCAACACACTCAGTGCCTGATCGCCATCGTAGGCAACAAGCACCGAAAAGCCTTCCATTTCGAGCAGTTCTGAGAGTAAATCGGTTAATTCGTGGTCATCGTCTACAAGCAATAATTTGGTCATACTGTCCCTCCGCCTGACATAAGGTATGCGATCCCCTGCCTGACAGCCATGTTCCTTTACATAGATTTACACCACCTGACACCACTTTGCATTGATGCGCCTACAATGACCCTCATTGATTGAACGGACAACATCCACCCCTGTTAACCAGTAAAAGGAAAAAACGATGCGAGTACTGAATAAAGTTATGATTGCTTCTGTGTTGGCGTTGACATCGGGTCTGGCTATGGCACAAACCACCGCAGTCACCACCGCCGCAGCGGCCAACACCGCGCCGGCAGAGCGAACCGGTATGATGCAACAGCATCACACGAGAAACGCTAATCACAACAATATGCGCTGTTCTGGTTTTACCACTAAAGGGCTAAACCTGAGCGAACAGCAGCAAGCGCAGTTCAAAACATTGTGCCAACAGCAAAAACGCGAACCGCGTATGGCCGATGAAATGCGTGCTGAAATGCACAAAATCATGACCGCTGCAAAATTTGATGAAACAGCGGCCCGCAAAATGTTTGAGAAGATGAACGCACAGCGTGTTGACAGTCAGGTTGAGCGCGCACGCACCCATAACCAGATGTATAACCTGCTGACACCAGAGCAACAAGCCAAGGTCGATCAGCGTTATCAGGCTCGCCAGCCAGTAGCCAAACCTGCAATGCCGGCAGCAGCCATGGCGCCTGCAGCAAACTAAGGTTTTAATTCCCTGCCAAAACTGATCTTCATTCCCCACCTGCTGGCGCTGTGTCAGCGGGTGTTTTTGCTTTCATCCCCCCATTTTTTTAAGTGCTCTGTGTTTGTCTTCCCTAAATAGTCGTTCTCTTTTATATGTTTTAAGGGGGATGAGCGTGATTTTTTAACACGCAAACGCAAACGGTTACGTCTCTTTTGTGATAGACTCGGCCACGTTTTTATTCATTCTCTCTGACAGGTTTTCCCGCATGAAACGTGAATTAGCGATCGAGTTTTCCCGTGTAACCGAAGCGGCAGCACTGGCCGGTTACAAATGGCTGGGGCGTGGCGATAAGAATATTGCCGATGATGCTGCGGTTCGCGCGATGCGCATTATGCTCAATCAAGTTGAGATAGCCGGTGAGATAGTCATTGGTGAGGGTGAAATTGATGAAGCGCCGATGCTGTATATCGGTGAAAAAGTGGGTACCGGCCAAGGCTGTGCAGTAGATATCGCGGTTGACCCAATTGAGGGCACGCGGATGACTGCCATGGGGCAGGCCAATGCGCTGGCGGTACTGGCAGTGGGCGAAAAAGGCACATTTTTACGCGCCCCTGATATGTATATGGAAAAACTGGCAGTCGGGCCGGCAGCAAAAGGGGTGATAGATCTTAATTTATCGCTGACTGAAAACCTGACTCGTGTTGCCGAAAAGCTGAACAAACCGCTACATGCACTGACTGTTATCACGCTGGCCAAACCACGCCATGACAGCGCCATTGCACAGATGCAGGCGATGGGCGTGCGGGTGTTTGCCATTCCTGATGGGGATGTGGCCGCCTCTATTCTGACCTGTATGCCAGAGAGTGAAGTGGATGTGCTGTACGGTATCGGCGGTGCGCCGGAAGGCGTTATCTCTGCGGCGGTGATCCGCGCGCTTGATGGCGATATGCAGGGCCGTTTGCTGGCACGTCATCACGTCAAAGGTGACAGTGAAGAGAACCGCCGATTGGGTGAAAGTGAGCTTGCCCGCTGTGCAGAGATGGGCATTGAGGCGGATAAAGTATTGACACTGTCAGATATGGCGCGTAACGATAACGTTATTTTCTCGGCCACCGGCATCACCAAAGGTGATCTGCTTGAGGGTATTCACCGTCAGGGCAATGTGGCAACCACTGAAACGCTGCTGATCCGCGGTAAATCACGCACCATTCGCCGCATCAAATCGACCCATTATTTGGATCGTAAAGACCCTGAGATCTGCCAGATTATTCTGTGATAGCGCTGTCATGTCATCGCGCTGCAATTCGACGGTCATAACAAAAACGGCACTCAATCGAGTGCCGTTTTTATCTGCATTGATCTTTAACCGATGCGGCGGGCAGAGAGATCCTGTTTGTGCTGGCGCTGGCGGTAAACAATCAGCAGCCAGATCAGGCCAATCAGTAGCCCCATTACCAACATCAGCAAACCAAGCGTGGTTTGGCCATGCATTGGCAGACTGGCCGAGAGCCATGTGGTGACTCCCGATCCCATATTTTGTAAGCCGCCAACCAGTGCACCGGCTGAGCCAGCCAACAGCGGGTAAGGGTTAAGTGCGCCGGTCGTCGCCAGCGGAAACAGCATGCCGCCAGCAAAAAAGAACATCGCCGCGGGGATCAGCAGACTGTATACAGTAAGAATGCCAAGTGCACCGCACGCCCACATGCTAAAACCGGCCAACACTGCAGCACTAACACCAATCCACATTAACTGATTGAGGGTAAAACGTTTTTGCGCAGCCAGCCACGAACCCAAAAACGCCGCCGGTAATGGCAGAATAAACAAGATGCTGACCATCACTTCGCTCAGCCCCAGCTCATTGCTCATCAGTACGCCGGCACTCGCTTCAAACACCGCAATCCCTGACAAGGCACAGACCATAATCAGCGCATAGCCGACAAAATCTCCCTGCTGTAACAGATGTTTATACCCTTTGAGCAGGCTGGTCGCATGGTGTTTTGCCGCTTCCGGCCTCGTTTCCGGCAACCAAAGTGCCATCGATAACCAAACAAATGATCCCAGCCCAAGCAGGAATACAAAACAGGCCCGCCAGCCAAAGTGGGCCGATAACACACCACCCAGTACCGGTGCCAGTAACGGGCTGAATATCACCCCCATACTGATCAGGCTGTTGGCTCGGCGCAGCGGCGCACCATCAAACAAGTCGCGCGGCACGGTACGGATCATGACACCCGCAAC
Organism: uncultured Plesiomonas sp.; assembly: GCA_947071955.1. GTDB lineage: Bacteria > Pseudomonadota > Gammaproteobacteria > Enterobacterales > CAMTGL01 > Plesiomonas. The sequence continues at coordinate 3,509 of CAMTGL010000099.1, read as the reverse complement.
CCCTGTCCCCAACCCTTGGATCGCGCTGCTGGCCACCAGCAGATCTAAATTCGGGGCTAAAATGGCCAGCAGTGTACCCGCCACAAATACCAGTAAACCGGCCAGTACCACAGGGCGGCGGCCAACACGATCAGAGAGCGGGCCATAAATCAGCTGTGATAGGCCATAAGTCAGTAAATAAGCGGCCATCACCGCCTGTACAGCACCTGGGCGAACCATTAATCCGGTTGCAATCTGCGTCATGGCGGGAACATAGATGGTTTGTGTCATCTGCCCAACAGCCACTAACAAAATCAGCAAAAGCAGCATTTTGTTTTCGTTTGTTTTATTCATGTTTAATTGGCTTCAATTCCACTGCACAACGCCACTGCAACCTTAGATTGCAGCGTTAGCAACGCAGAGTTTTATTCTGTGGATTAAGGGAAATAGTAGATAAAAAAATGACTGGAAAGAGTCATAGGTAATACGATAACAAAGTGGTGAGCCAGCTCACAACCTTTTACGCTCGGAAGATTTCAGACAGGCGTACAAATAACCGATCACCGGCTGGAATAAAATATTTACACTGCCAGCCATCAGGTTCAGTCACGCTTTTTATACCGCAATATTTCCCACAATAAGTAAACGCATTGCTTTATAAACTGCGCACGGCATAATAAACATTCTATTAACATGGCGGCGAAACCGGAGCAGATCCCATCATGAAAACGGCGGATATTATTCTGCATCGGCTGAAAAGTCAGGGTGCACTCAGTGCAAAGATGCTCGCCGCAGATCTGGGCATGACCACCATGGGCATTCGCCAGCACATGCAGTTACTCGAACAGCAGCAACTGGTGCAGTTTGATGATCAGCGGCTGAAAATCGGCCGTCCGACCCGTTACTGGTCACTCACTGCCCAAGGGCATGCCACCTTTCCCGATCGCCATGCCGACCTTTCTGCCGGATTACTGATCAGCATCCGTAAACTGTATGGCGAGCCAATGCTCAATCAATTGATGAGCGAGCGTGAAGAGCAATTGTATCAGCAGTATCACGGTGCGCTCTTGCATGCCCAGACGCTGGAAGCCCGCCTGAGTGCACTAGTGCGGCTGCGCCAGAACGAGGGATATATGGCCGAACTGCACCCCTATGCCGACGGATTTTTACTGATTGAACAGCACTGCCCGATCTGTTCTGCTGCCAGTGCGTGTCAGGCCTTGTGTACCAGTGAGCTACACTTATTTCAGCGCCTGCTCGGTGAACCTTATCAGGTTGAGCGTATCGAACATATTGTTGGCGGAGACCGCCGCTGTGCCTATGCTATTTCAGCTCGTTGATACAACAACGCTGATATCTGTATAGGTATAGATGGATATCCTGATAAATAAAGTCATATCCGAATAAAAACAATATATTGAGCAACACACAGAAGGTATACAGCATGACAGAGTGGGTTCAAGGCCGCGTCAGTAAAATCGAACACTGGACCGATCGCCTGTTTTCGCTGCACGTCCGCGCAGCGGTTGCACCGTTTAAAGCCGGCCAGTTCACCAAGCTGGCGCTGGATATTCAGGGTGAGCGGATACAGCGCGCATACTCGTATGTGAATGCCCCTGACAGCAGTGATCTGATTTTTTATGTGATTCAGGTACCCGAAGGCAAACTCTCTGGCGCGTTACAGCAGCTACAGGTGGGAGATAACGTGTGGCTAACGGCACAGGCCAACGGTTTTTTTGTGCTTGATGAGCTGCCACCGACCCGTGATTTATGGATGATCGCTACCGGTACGGCCATTGGCCCGTATTTATCAATGCTGGCACAACCTTCACAACTTGAGTCTATTCGCCACATCCGCCTGATCCATGCCGTACGCCAACAGTCAGATCTCAGCTACTGGCCACAAATGCAGGCGCTGGAGGCTGAATATGCCGGTAAATTACGCTGCCTGAGTGTAGTGAGCCGTGAGGCAAATCCTGATGGATTAGAGGGGCGAATTCCGACGCTGTTAACCTCAGGTGCATTAGAGCAAAAAGCAGAATTAGCTATTACGGCCGAACATTCGCACATTATGCTGTGCGGAAACCCACAAATGGTGCGCGATACCCAGCAAACGCTGATCAACAGCTTTAACTTGCAAAAACATCTACGCCGTAAACCCGGCCAGATCACCAGTGAGCATTACTGGTAAGTAAAACAACCGCGTAATCTGTTCAATGCACAGACGCGGCACGGTAACAACCCAATACCGTGCCGCGCGCTATAATAAAACGTCATCAGTTTGAAACTATTACCGTCAATTAGCCCGCAACACTAGCGGCGAAAACGCACCGGTTGCGGAACATCACCATACTGATTACGGTCTGGCTGACCACGAAACAGCCCACAATCAAGGGCAAAAATCACCAGTACGAACAGCGGCATAAAACGGGCAATCGCCCACTGCCACAGCGGTTCGGTTAAATACGGGCCAATCCCCGGAAAAAACACCGGAATAATCAACAGTGCCGCAAACCAGCCGGGTTTACCCCTGTCGTGTAGACGCTTGACCAAGACCGCCAGCATCGGCCACAGCAGCACTATCACTACCGCACTGACCGCATTGGTGTAACCGTCAAGCAACCACGTTGCCAGCATCAACAGCAGCAGACAAATGCCCATTCCCTGCCAAAACCCCTGACGTTGTAACCGACCTCGAAAAGAAAATAACCATGCATAAAGCGACATAAACGTACCCTGTAGCGGCAGATTGATAACGGATATTATCCTGCATCCTTAGCAATTACGCAGCAGTAAAATCCTTTTCACCTGATATCACAAGCAGCCTCACAGTGTGTCTACCGCTGACGGCCCTCTTTGCGCGCAATCAGGATATTCACCACTTATCTCCCCCAACAATCTTGCACAAACCGGCTGACACATCAGGTGAGGGAAAGCACCTCTAGCCGCTGGCGTGTCAGTAGCCTATATTGGTCTACGCAGGATAAGGCAATGCCGTCTCTATCAGCCTGATCCATTTTGCTGCTGAACAACAATTCCAGCATGACATGAACTGTTATCCAATAAGGAAATTATCGATGAAACTGTTCTATACCCCAGGTGCGTGCTCAATGTCTCCGCATATCGTACTCAACGAGCTTGGCCTGCCGCACAGCGTGGAAAAAGTCGACTTACGCGCAAAGAAGACTGAACACGGCGATGACTTTCTGGCCATCAACCCAAAAGGGCAAATCCCCACGCTGCTGCTTGATGACGGCACGATACTGACCGAAGGGGTAGCGATTGTGCAGTATTTGGCCGATCAGTGCCCAAACAACGCCCTGACGCCGCCCGCAGGTAGCCGTGCCCACTATCACCTGCTTGAGAGCCTGAACTACGTCGCCACCGAGCTGCACAAAACCTGGGGCAGCCTGTTCAATCCGGCGATGCCAGCCGAATGGCGTGAAGTGGTATTAACCCGTATTCAGGGGCAGCTCGCCTATTTAGATCAGCAGTTTGCACAGCAAGAGTATGTTACTGGTGCAACCTTC
>CAMTGL010000098.1 GCA_947071955.1 uncultured Plesiomonas sp. | reverse complement strand
ACCTGAAGTGGGATGCTATCGGCGTTGACGTTGTTGCTGAAGCAACGGGTCTGTTCCTGACCGACGAAACTGCACGTAAGCACATCGCTGCTGGCGCGAAGAAAGTTGTTCTGACTGGTCCTTCTAAAGATGCGACCCCAATGTTCGTTATGGGCGTAAACCACAGCGAATATGCTGGTCAAGAGATCGTATCTAACGCATCTTGCACCACTAACTGCTTGGCACCAATCGCTAAAGTTCTGAACGATACTTTCGGTATCGAATCAGGTCTGATGACAACTGTTCACGCAACAACTGCTACCCAGAAGACCGTTGATGGTCCATCTGCTAAAGACTGGCGTGGTGGCCGTGGCGCGGCTCAAAACATCATTCCATCTTCTACTGGTGCAGCGAAAGCCGTGGGTGTTGTTATCCCTGAGCTGAAAGGCAAACTGACTGGTATGGCATTCCGTGTTCCAACTCCAGACGTATCTGTAGTTGACCTGACTGTTAACCTGAAGAAAGCAGCAACTTACGCTGAAATCTGTGACGCAATGAAAGCGGCTTCTCAAGGCGCAATGAAAGGCGTTCTGGGTTATACCGAAGATGAAGTTGTTTCTACTGACTTCCTGGGCGAGCGTCAAACTTCTGTGTTCGATGCTAAAGCCGGTATCCAGCTGACTGACAAATTCGTTAAAGTTGTATCTTGGTACGACAACGAAATGGGTTACTCCAGCAAAGTTCTGGACCTGATCGCTCACATCTCTAAGTAATTATTCCAGATACCTTATCTGAATGATTAACCTCGAGCGGATGATCCTAAGTGGATTATCCTGAGTGAATCAAATAAAAAGGTGGCGTTGAGCCGCCTTTTTTTATAACTGAAATTTACTCTTTATTTTATCTTATCTCCGGTTCACAGGAGCGTGTGAGTATGGATCGCTTTTTATCCCTGCCTGTTATTGATCAACTCTCCCCTGCACTAACACTACGCCGCAAAGAAGAACTCGATGTACTGGTCATTGATCACCCGCAAGCACAAGCCGTGATCAGTTTGCAAGGCGCGCAATTACTACTCTGGCAACCACGAGATCAAAAGCCGGTTATCTGGTTGAGTGAGAAGGCACAGTTTGTCGCCGGAAAAGCACTGCGCGGCGGCATCCCTATTTGCTGGCCATGGTTTGGCCGTACTGCGCAACCCGCACACGGTTTTGCTCGTAACTTACCGTGGCAATTACAGCACCATCAAGAGTCAGCCGACATACAGCAGCTAACCCTAACATTGAATGATACCGCTGAAACTGATGCTTACTGGCCGCACCCGTTTACCCTATCACTCACACTCGAAATTGGCGCAACACTCAATATCATGTTGCACAGCCAAAGCACTGAAGCCATTAATCTGACCGGCGCACTGCACACCTACTTTGCCGTTGATAATATTAATAAAACCAGTGTTGAAGGGTTAGGCAATGATTACATTGACAGCCTAAACCACAGCCAACAAGTTGTGGATGCGCCGGTTTTACTGCTCGATGGCCCCGTTGATCGCATCTATACCGCTGCCGAAAATATCTCATTTATTCATGATGATGCAGCGCAACGTGTTATTACCGTAGAACATCAGGGTAATAACAGTGTGGTCACATGGACACCGTGGCGTGAAGGCGCACGAAACATGGCTGATATGAATGACGACGCGTATCTGACCATGGTCTGCGTGGAAACGGCTATCACTAGTCAGCCTATCACCGTAACGCCACAACACAGCCATACACTCAGTGCACATATCCGTATTGCATAATCTAGGCTGATACAGCACAACAGGGTACACCCAGCCAACGGGAGTACGCTGATTGATTAAGGCGGTTAGCCGCCTTTTGTTTTTTGCCATGGCATGCCGCTGTCTGACTGTTTTCCCCCTCGATCTTAGCCTTACCACTCAACTAAACCGACGTTTTCTAGCCAATAAAAACACACACTCCGTTATCTACAACACACCGCTAACTTATGCATCAATGCACCTATTAGTTGTCCTTGTTTAGTGGCAATACACACCAAGGTTAAAATTTCGTTAAAAAACTTGGCGTTATTTACATGACATTCCCGCAGACCCGACTAAGCTTAATTTCAGGAACGTAAAAATAGCGTATCGAGTGAATCAAAAGCGTTCCATCTCGTATCCATCCTTCAGGGGGTATTGCCATGACTATTTTCGATCACTACCGTGAGCGTTACGAAGCCGCGAAAGACGAAGAATTTACACTGCAAGAGTTTCTGAATATCTGCCGTAATGACCACACCGCTTATGCCAATGCCGCAGAGCGCTTACTGATGGCCGTCGGTGAACCGGTAATGATTGATACATCCACCGACTCTCGCCTATCACGCCTGTTCTCCAACCGTGTTATTGCCCGTTATCCGGCCTTTGAAGAGTTTTATGGGATGGAAGAGTCAATCGAGCAGATTGTCTCTTACCTCAAGCATGCCGCCCAAGGTCTGGAAGAGAAAAAACAGATCCTGTATCTATTGGGCCCTGTTGGGGGCGGTAAATCATCACTGGCAGAGCGCTTAAAAAGCCTTATGCAGCGCACCCCTATCTATGTATTAACCGCAAACGGCGTACGTAGCCCGGTGAATGATCACCCATTTTGCCTGTTTGATGTTAACGAAGATGGCCGAATTCTGGATGAAGAATACGGTATTCCTAAGCGCTATCTGCGCAATATCATGTCGCCTTGGGCTGCAAAACGCCTGCACGAATTTGGCGGTGATATCACCCGCTTCAAAGTGGTAAAAGTCCGTCCTTCTATTTTGGATCAGGTGGCTATCGCTAAAACAGAGCCAGGGGATGAGAACAATCAGGATATTTCGGCACTCGTCGGTAAAGTTGATATCCGTCAGCTTGAACATTTTGCCCAGCATGACCCCGATGCCTACAGCTACTCAGGTTCATTGTGCCGTGCCAACCAAGGCTTAATGGAGTTCGTTGAGATGTTTAAAGCACCGATTAAGGTGCTACACCCTCTGCTGACCGCAACACAAGAAGGCAACTACAACGGCACAGAAGGCCTTTCTGCCCTACCGTTTGAAGGCATTATTTTGGCTCACTCAAACGAATCTGAGTGGGTGCAATTTAGAAATAATAAAAATAACGAAGCCTTTCTCGACCGAGTATACATTGTAAAAGTGCCGTATTGCCTACGTGTTTCTGATGAAATGCGTATTTATGACAAACTTCTTCGTAACAGTGAACTGGCTAATGCCCCTTGTGCACCAGGAACATTGGAAACACTGGCTCGCTTTACCGTGTTGTCTCGGATGAAAGAGACCGAAAACTCCAGTTTATACTCAAAAATGCGCGTTTATGATGGTGAAAGCCTAAAAGATACTGATCCAAAAGCAAAATCGTACCAAGAATACCGCGATTATGGTGGTGTTGATGAAGGAATGAACGGTCTATCCACCCGTTTTGCCTTTAAGATTTTGTCTCGTGTATTCAACTTTGATCACAGTGAAGTTGCGGCTAACCCAGTGCACCTGTTCTATGTGCTTGAGCAACAAATTGAGCGTGAGCAGTTCCCGCAGGAGATTGCAGAGAAGTATGTTGAACACCTGAAAGGTTACTTGATCCCCAAATATGTTGAGTTTATCGGGAAAGAGATCCAAACCGCATATTTAGAATCGTACTCTGAATATGGGCAGAATATTTTTGACCGCTACGTGGTATACGCTGATTTTTGGATTCAAGATCAAGAGTATCGTGATCCGGAAACTGGGCAGTTATTTGACCGTTCAGCCCTCAATGCAGAGCTGGAAAAAATAGAAAAACCCGCCGGTATCAGTAACCCGAAAGATTTCCGTAATGAAATTGTGAACTTTGTATTGCGGGCCAGAGCACATAATGGTGGCCGTAATCCGAACTGGACCAGCTATGAAAAACTGCGCACGGTTATCGAGAAGAAAATGTTCTCCAACACCGAAGAGTTATTGCCGGTTATCTCGTTTAATACCAAAACATCCACCGAAGAGCAGAAAAAGCACGATGACTTTGTTCACCGGATGATGGAAAAAGGCTACACCAAAAAACAGGTGCGCTTGTTGTGTGAATGGTACTTACGTGTGCGTAAATCATCCTAAAAACGGGCTGACTGATTTGGGGGAAATATGGCACATTTTATCGATCGCCGTCTTAACGGCAAAAATAAGAGCATGGTTAACCGGCAACGTTTTTTGCGCAGACATAAATCGCAAATTAAAGAGGCGATTTCAGATGCGGTCAATAAACGCTCGGTGACGGATGTCAACAGCGGAGAATCCATCTCGATCCCCGCCAAAGATATTACCGAGCCCTTTTTACATCAGGGGAAAGGCGGGGTGCATCAGCGGGTGCACCCAGGTAATGACCAGTTCGTTGCGGGAGATCATATTGATCGCCCGCAAGGGGGCTCGGGCGGTAATGGCAGCGGTGAAGGCCAAGCCAGTGCTGACGGTGAAGGCAGTGATGAGTTTGTCTTTCAAATATCCAAAGATGAATATCTTGATCTGCTGTTTGAAGATTTGGAACTGCCGAACTTACAAAAAAACCAACTCAACCGGTTGGTTGAATACAAGGTGCACCGTGCCGGATTTACGGCAAATGGTGTTCCGGCCAATATCAGCATCATTCGTTCTTTACGTAACTCACTCGCACGCCGTACCGCCATGACAGCCGCCAAGCGCGGGCAAGTGCGCGAGCTTGAGCAACAGCTCACCCTGCTGCAAAACAGTGAACCTGCCCGCCTGCTCGAAGAGGATGAGATCAAAACTGAAATCACTGAATTGCGCCGTAAAATTAAACAAGTGCCTTTTATTGATACCTTTGATCTGCGTTACAAAAACTATGAGCGCCGCCCTGAGCCTTCCAGCCAAGCCGTTATGTTTTGCCTGATGGACGTTTCAGGCTCAATGGATCAAGCCACCAAAGATATGGCAAAGCGCTTCTATATTCTGCTGTATCTGTTCTTATCTCGTACTTACAAAAACGTGGAAGTGGTCTACATCCGCCACCATACACAGGCGAAAGAGGTTGATGAGCATGAGTTTTTCTACTCACAAGAGACCGGTGGCACCATTGTTTCCAGCGCACTAAAACTGATGCAAGAGATCATGGAAAAGCGCTATCCCGCTTCGCTGTGGAATATTTACGCAGCACAAGCCTCTGACGGTGATAACTGGGCCGATGATTCTCCACATTGCCGCCAGTTGTTGCAGGAGAAAATTTTGCCGTTTGTCCGCTACTACAGCTATATCGAAATAACACGGCGGGCACACCAAACCTTGTGGCGTGAATATGAAACCCTGCATGCGCAGTTCTCGAACTTTACGCTGCAACATATTCGGGGTGTAGAAGATATCTATCCGGTATTCCGCGAGCTGTTCCGCAAGCAAGCGGCATAAAGGGGGTGCAAGATGGAAAGCAACGACAGCACAACACAGCACATCACGGCACCACATCCGCCACATATCGGCCATGAAGCCCCGCTGAGCGATGGCCCTGACTGGACTTTCGCTCTGCTTGAGCAATATCACCAAGAGATTGATCGGGTAGCAAAACTCTATCATTTAAACACCTACCCCAATCAGATAGAGATTATCACTGCCGAACAGATGATGGATGCCTACTCCAGCATTGGCATGCCCATCAACTACAGCCACTGGTCATTTGGCCGTAAATTTATTGAAACCGAGCGAAATTACAAACATGGCCACATGGGGTTGGCATATGAAATTGTAATCAACTCCAACCCTTGTATTGCCTATCTGATGGAAGAGAACACAATCACCATGCAAGCTCTGGTGATTGCACATGCCAGCTATGGCCATAACTCATTTTTTAAAAATAACTATCTGTTCAAATCGTGGACAGATGCCGGTTCAATTGTTGACTACCTGCTGTTTGCCAAGCACTACATCAGTGATTGTGAAGAGAAATACGGGGTGGATGAGGTAGAAAAAATCCTCGACTCTTGCCATGCGTTGATGAACTACGGGGTTGATCGCTATAAGCGACCGCAAAAAATCTCTCTGCAAGAGGAGAAAATGCGGCAAAAAAACCGTGAGGAGTACCTGCAAAGTCAGGTCAATGAGCTGTGGCGCACTATCCCCCGTAAAGAAAAAGACAGCGAATTAACCCAAGTCCGTTTCCCGCCCGAACCGGAAGAGAACTTGCTCTATTTTATCGAAAAACATGCCCCACTTTTAGAGCCATGGCAGCGCGAAATAGTGCGAATTGTGCGTAAAGTCAGCCAATATTTCTACCCACAAAAGCAAACTCAAGTCATGAATGAAGGGTGGGCAACCTTTTGGCACTACAGTATTCTTAATCATCTCTATGATGAGGGAAAACTGACCGACCGCTTCATGTTTGAGTTTTTGCACAGCCATACCAATGTGGTTTATCAGCCACCTTACAACAGTAAGTATTACAGCGGTATCAACCCGTATGCTCTTGGTTTTGCTATGTTTCAAGATATAAAACGCATTTGCCAAGAGCCAACCGAAGAAGACAGACGTTGGTTCCCTGATATTGCCGGAAGTGATTGGCTAAAAACACTGCACTTTGCCATGAGTAATTTTAAAGATGAGAGTTTTATTAGCCAGTTTTTATCGCCAAAACTGATCCGAGATTTCCGGTTTTTCTCGGTACTGGATAATGATCGAAATAATTACCTTGAAATCCCCGCGATCCATAATGATGAAGGGTATCGGAAAATCCGTGAAGCACTCTCTACCCAGTACAATCTGAGCAATTTAGAGCCTAACGTTCAGGTCTGGAATGTCGCACTACGCGGTGATCGATCACTGACATTACGGCATGTTATGCACGATCGTGTGCCATTGGCAAAAAGCCGTAAAGAGGTGATGAAACACATCTACCGGTTGTGGGGGTTTGATGTTTATCTAGAAGAGGTTAATGCTGAAGGAAAAGCAGAGTTAATTGAACGTTGCCCGCCAAGAGCCGGTGACAGTAGTTTTCAGATTTAACCCATATCGGGCAAAAAACCAAACGGCATGTCTATACATGCCGTTTCATATTATGCCTGATAGGCTGTTTTAAATCAGTGCTTAACGGCGGTGATCAGCAATATCTTCAGGGATATTTTCACGCATGCCATGCCAGATTAAACCACTGTCGATACCGTATTGGCGAACAAGTGCAAAAATAGTGTCAAATTGCTTGTTCTCGCACATAGCGGCCAGTTGAGTATAGAAATCAGCTGCTAATTTACGGGCATCAGGATTAGAGAAATAGTACAGGCCTACCCGTGAATACAGCCCTTTCAACCCATTAAGGATCAAGCCATAAATAGGGTTTCCAGATGCAAACGCCAGCCCCTGAAATACACGGTAATCCAAATCAGTATAAGCTTCTGCAGTATCGTCAATGGTGGTGATTTCATGCAGCAGTGACAATGCACGCTCAGGGCGGTTACGCAGTGCGCCACGAATATAAATGGAAGAGATATTGGTACGGGCTGATAGCAAATTATCAATCAGTTGAGGAACGCTGTCATGATC
>CAMTGL010000097.1 GCA_947071955.1 uncultured Plesiomonas sp. | reverse complement strand
GTTTTGGGTTGGGTATTGATAGGTTTCCTGCGGATCACCCAGCGTAATCACGGTATTGTAGAACGCTTTGGTATCAGGGCGTTGATCAACCACACCGGTAATCAGTATCGCTTTATTGCTGCGGGTGATGCTATCGAGCATGCTCAGCAGTTGATTCTCTTCACTTTCAATCGAAGGAATTGCCGCTTCTGGCCAGATAACCAGATCGCCGCGTTGCAAATAGGGGCGTGAGGCATCCAGATAAGTCTGCATGGTGGGCACTCGGTACGCCGGTTCCCATTTTAACTCTTGATCGATATTGCCCTGAATCAGAGCAACATCACGTTTGCGTGCCGGTTCTGGTGTTACCCACGAATGGTTGGCAACTGGCCAGAGGCTCAGAGGCAGCAGTATGGCAATCACGGCAGGTAACCACTGGCGGCGAGCCAGTGCCAGTACAAACAGGCCACTGATCAGCATCAGCACAAAAGTGATACCTTGTACGCCGGTAATCGGGCCTAAGCCTTTGAGTGGGCCATCAATTTGGGTATAACCAAATTGTAGCCACGGAAAACCGGTAAACAGCCAGCCGCGTAAAAACTCGGTGAGTGTCCACAATACCGGTGCGGCAAATACTAACCGTGCCGCGTTGGTTTTTGGGAAAAAACGTGCCAGTAGTGCGCCAAACAGCGCAGAATACAGTGAGAGATAAGCACAGAGTAAGGCAACTAATAACCAGCCAACAACCAGCGGTAACCCGCCAAATTGCTGAATACTGACGTTAATCCAGTGTAATCCACTAAACAACAGGCCAAATGCCCAGGCAAAACTGATTACCGCAGCCTGTTTTGGTGTGCGGTTGAGGGTCAGTAATAAAAGCCCAGTCAGTGAAAGTAGGGCACAGGGCCACAGATCAAAGGGGGAGTAAGCCAGAGTACCCAGCGCGCCGGAAAAAACCGCCAGCGGCAGCGCAACGCGCCAGCGGGTTAAAAGTTGCATCATTGCTACTTAATCAGCCAAATTAGGAAGTGGAGCATCGTCCGGAATGGTGACCCGAACCTGAATAATACGACGGCTATCAGCCATGGTGACTTTAAACTGGTAGCCATCAATGGTGACATGTTCTCCGCGCGACGGTAAATGGCCGAAACTTTGCATGATTAACCCACCAATGGTATCGACCTCTTCATCACTAAAATGTGTGCTGAAGGCATCGTTAAAATCATCAATTGGGGCTAATGCACTTACCGCAAAGGTGTGGCGACTTAGCTGGCGAATATCACGATCATCCTCTTCGTCGTACTCATCTTCAATATCGCCGACAATCTCTTCGAGGATATCTTCGATGGTGACAAGGCCGGATACACCGCCAAATTCATCGATCACAATGGCCATATGGTAACGCTGCGAGCGGAAGTCTTTCAGCATGCGGTCAACACGCTTACTCTCCGGAACGACCACAGCGGGGCGTATAACGCTGTCCATTTCGAACTGTTCGGCATCACTGCGCATAAACGGCAGCAGATCTTTTGCCATGAGCAGGCCTTCGATATGATCTTTATCTTCGCTGATCACCGGAAAACGGGAGTGCGCAGATTGAATGATCACATCGATACACTCATCAAGGGTCTGATTTTTTTTCAGGGTCACAATTTGAGAACGTGGGATCATGATATCCCGAACCCGAAGTTCGGAGATTTCCATGACACCCTCGATCATTTCGCGGGTCTCCTGATCAATCAGATCATTTTGTTCGGAATCACGGATCACATCGAACAAGTCGCTGCGGTTCTTTGGTTCTCCGTGGAAGAGCTGCGTTAACAGCTGACTGAAAAATCCCTTTTTACTGGGGCCATCAGTGTGTTGCGAATGGTCGTCGCTCATGTGCTCTAATTAGTTAGTTAATCCAGGTCTTTTTCGGCTGCATACGGATCGGGGTATCCCATCTCCTGCATGATTTCCGTTTCTAAAGACTCCATCTCTTCGGCTTCATCATCCTCAATATGATCATAACCCAGCAGATGTAAACTGCCATGCACAACCATATGAGCCCAATGTGCCAGACGATCTTTTTCTTGCTCGACAGCTTCTGTTTCAACCACTTGGCGGCAGATGATCAAATCACCAAGCAGCGGAAGTTCAATACCGGGTGGTGCTTCAAACGGGAAAGATAACACATTGGTTGGTTTATCTTTACCACGGTAGGTGAAATTTAAATGACGGCTCTCATCTTCATCAACAATCCGAATGGTCACTTCGGCTTCCGGTTGAAAAGCAAGCACTGTGCCATCAAGCCAGCGTTGAAAATCGGTATTGGTTGGCAAGCCCTCTTTATTGGCGCTGGCAATTTGTAAATCCAATTCAACCGTCATTGTGCTGTATTCTCATCAGGCGTTGTTGTATTGACTCTGCTTTCTGGCAGATGTTCCGTTTTTTCGTTCGGCTCACGGGAATCTTGTGCAGGCTGATTGTCGTGGTTGTCACGATAGCGGCGTTCACGTTCTGCTTTTTGCTGCTGCTGACTGGCATCCCACGCATCGTAAGCCATCACGACACGGGCAACAACAGGGTGACGCACGATATCGCCGGCCACAAGGAAATTGAAGCTGATATCATCAACATTTTTCAGCACATCAATCGCATGGCGCAAACCTGAGGTCTGGTGGCGCGGTAAATCAACTTGTGTGATGTCACCGGTAATCACCGCTTTTGAGTTAAAGCCAATCCGCGTCAGGAACATTTTCATCTGTTCTGTGGTGGTGTTTTGGCTCTCATCCAAAATAATAAACGCATCGTTTAACGTTCTGCCGCGCATGTACGCCAGTGGCGCAATTTCTATCACATTGCGCTCGATCAGTTTCTCTACTCGTTCAAAGCCGAGCATCTCGAACAGTGCATCATACAGTGGGCGCAGATATGGGTCGACTTTCTGGCTCAGATCGCCGGGTAAAAAGCCCAGTTTTTCACCTGCTTCAACCGCTGGACGGGTCAGCATAATCCGGCGGATCTCTTGGCGTTCTAAGGCATCAACGGCTGCGGCTACTGCCAGATAGGTTTTACCTGTACCGGCTGGGCCGATACCAAAGGTGATATCATGGCGCAAAATATTGGCAATGTAGTTTGCCTGATTGGGCGTACGCGGTTTAATCAGACCACGTTTAGTTTTGATGATCACCTCTTTGCCGTGCGCGGGGATCTCAGCGGCCATTTGTTCGAGTACCCGGCTTTCTGTTACGGCAAGATGGATATGATCAGGGCTGATATCGTTAACAATGCCACGTATGGGCGCAGTTTCAACGTATAAATCAGTCAAAATCTGGCAAGTTGCACTGATACACGTCTGTTTTCCTGAAACCTGAAAGTGGTTATCACGGCGGATAATTTCCACACCAAGGCGGCGTTCAAGTTGTTTCAGGTTATCATCAAACGGGCCGCACAAGCTCATTAAACGCTTATTGTCAGCCGGTTCAAGCGAGATCTCTTGAGAATGGACCTTGTTCAAATTTTACCCCTATCCCTTAAACAACTGCCCGCAAACGGCGGGCAGTAAAACAGTATAAGAAGATTAAGGCATGTAGGTACTCACACCCAAATCATCTTCTTTACGTGTACGAGCAATAACGCTTTCCGGTGATTGTGCTACACGCAGATTCATCTGATCTTCTGTGCGTAACAGTTTACCGCGCAATGAGTTCGGATTGACATCGGTGATTTCAACATCCACGAATTTCCCGATCAGATCCGGCGTACCTTCAAAGTTAACCACGCGGTTATTTTCGGTGCGGCCAGACAGCTCCATCACACTCTTACGTGATAAACCTTCCACCAAAATACGCTGCGTTGTACCGAGCATCTGGCGGCTGTACTGCATGGCTTGCTGGTTGATACGCTCTTGCAGAATATACAAACGCTGTTTTTTCTCCTCTTCCGGCACATCATCTGGCATATCAGCGGCCGGCGTGCCTGGGCGGGCAGAGAAAACAAAACTGTAGCTCATATCGAACCCAATTTCGGCAATAAGCTTCATGGTTTGCTCAAAGTCAGCCTCGGTTTCACCTGGGAAGCCAACAATAAAGTCAGAGCTGATCAGAATATCAGGGCGTGCTTTACGGATTTTACGAATCAATGACTTATATTCAATAGCCGTGTGTGCTCGTTTCATCATCGTCAGCACACGGTCAGAACCGCTCTGTACTGGCAGATGTAAAAAACTCACTAGCTCTGGCGTATCTTCATACACGGCCACGATATCGTCAGTAAACTCAATCGGGTGGCTGGTGGTAAACCGCAGACGGTCAATACCGTCAATAGAGGCAACCAAGCGCAGCAGTTCAGCAAAACTGTACTCTTGGCCGTCATGGTTTACTGCGCGGTAAGCATTAACATTCTGACCCAGCAGGTTAATTTCGCGAACACCTTGCGCAGCAAGCTGGGCAATTTCAAGAATGATATCATCAGCCGGTCGGCTAACTTCTTCACCACGGGTGTAAGGCACTACGCAGTAAGTACAATATTTATTGCAGCCTTCCATAATAGAAACAAAGGCGGTTGGGCCTTCGGCACGCGGTTCTGGCAGGCGGTCGAATTTCTCAATTTCAGGGAAGCTGACATCGACAATTGGGCTACGGTTGCCAGACAACTTGGTCAGCATCTCTGGCAAGCGGTGCAGGGTTTGTGGGCCAAAAATCATGTCGACATAAGGTGCACGCTCACGAATATGTGCACCTTCTTGTGAAGCCACACAACCGCCAACCCCAATAATCAGATCTGGCTTTTTCTCTTTGAGTGCGCGCCAGCGTCCCAGTTGGTGGAACACTTTCTCCTGCGCCTTCTCACGGATTGAGCAGGTGTTAAGCAGCAGAACATCTGCTTCTGCCGCGTCATCCGTTAGCTGGTAACCGTGGGTTGAATCCAGCAGATCAGCCATCTTTGATGAGTCATACTCATTCATCTGACAGCCCCAGGTTTTGATGTGAAGTTTCTTCGTCATCGAGTCTCAGTGTCCAAAACAGGTAGGAACGCCAGCCTGCGCGAGCGCGGCTGCATATAAACGCTCTATTCTACTGATTCCGTATCGTGGTGACCAGTTACATCATCAGCGTATTTGCGTTGATATTGAGGGTGCTCATCATCCAAAAATAGGGTTTTAGTGTTTTTTATCAATATGTTGATAAAGAAAATGTAGCCTATTTTTTCTGGAATGAAGTTTGGAATGCAGTAAAAAAAGCGTACTGTTTTGAGGATGCACAGCAGTGTTATTGGGAAGGCGATAAAATCACTTATTATTAATAGGGATATGAGCCGCTTTATTTGTGTGTATTAGTAGATATTTATCTTTGTGTCAGCCTTTCTTACATGTAATGCCTGTACGTAATACCCGTACTTTATGTCTGTATTTAATCTCGGTATTTTTTACATAAGTCTTTGCGGGGTCAGGATAAATAAAAGGATAAAAAAACAGGGCCGACACTCTGACCCTGTTTTTACTGGCTTGTGGCTTGGTTATCACCCGTTCTTTGTGTTACCAGCCACATGATGGTCGGCTAAAAACTGATGACTTACCAGCCAACGTGAACGTTTATTTTTACGCGTTGTCCTGCTTTGCCCAGGTATCACGTAAGCTAACGGTGCGGTTAAAGACCAAACGCTCAGGCGATGAGTCTTTGTTATCGGCACAGAAGTAGCCTTCGCGCTCGAACTGGAAAGCGTGCTCAACCGGTGCATTAACCAGACTTGGCTCAACAATACCCTGACGAATAATTAGGTTGTCTGGGTTAATGGTCGAGAGGAAATCCTCTGCCGCTGCTGGATTGGCAATGCTGAACAGGCGGTCATACAAGCGGATCTCTGCCGGAACACCTTTATCGGCAGATACCCAGTGGATAACGCCTTTTACTTTACGGCCGTCAGCCGGATCTTTACCTAATGTCTGGGCATCGTAAGTACAGAAGATGGTGGTGATGTTATCAGCATCATCTTTCTCTACACGCTCTGCTTTGATCACGTAGGCATTACGCAGACGGACTTCTTTACCCAATACTAAGCGCTTGAACTGCTTATTGGCCGCTTCGCGGAAATCTGCGCGATCAATAAATACTTCGCGGGTAAACGGTAATTCGCGGGTACCCATTTCAGGCTTGTTCGGGTGTGCCGGAGCAGTCAGGTTTTCCAGATGACCTTCAGGCAGATTTTCAATAACCACACGTACGGGATCGATCACGGCCATGGCTCGTGGCGCATTTTCGTTCAGATCTTCGCGGATACAGGCTTCAAGTGCCGACATCTCTACCATGTTGTCTTGTTTAGTCACACCGATACGGCGGCAAAACTCACGGACAGACTCAGAGGTATAACCCCGACGGCGCAAACCAGAAACGGTTGGCATGCGTGGGTCATCCCAGCCATTAACGATATTTTCGGTAACTAGCTGATTGAGTTTACGCTTCGACATGATAGCGTACTCAAGGTTCAGGCGTGAAAACTCGTACTGACGCGGGTGGCACGGAATGGTGATGTTATCGAGTACCCAGTCGTACAGACGGCGGTTATCCTGAAACTCCAACGTACAGATAGAGTGGGTAATGCCTTCAAGCGCATCGGAAATGCAGTGGGTGAAATCGTACATCGGGTAGATGCACCACTTGCTGCCGGTTTGATGGTGGTCGGCAAACTTAATGCGATAAATGACCGGATCACGCATAACGATGAACGGTGATGCCATATCAATTTTTGCGCGTAAGCAGGCTGAACCTTCGGCAAATTCACCGTTTTTCATTTTGGCGAATAGCGCAAGGTTCTCTTCTACACTGCGATCACGGTACGGGCTGTTCTTGCCAGCTTCAGTCAAAGAGCCACGGTATTCGCGGATTTGATCTGCAGTCAGCTCATCAACATACGCCAGCCCTTTTTCTATCAGCTCAATTGCATAGCCGTGCAGTTGGTCAAAATAGTCAGAGGAGTAGCAGATATCGCCAGTCCACTGGAAGCCCAGCCACTGCACATCACGCTGAATAGACTCAACAAATTCAATGTCTTCTTTGGTCGGATTGGTATCATCAAAGCGCAGATTACACTGGCCTTGATAATCTTGTGCAATCCCAAAGTTCAGGCAGATAGATTTTGCGTGACCGATATGCAAATACCCGTTTGGCTCAGGCGGAAAACGGGTATGTACCGATGTATGTTTACCAGTCGCCAGATCTTCATCGATGATCTGACGAATGAAGTTAGTCGGGCGGGCTTCTGCCTCACTCATTTTATTTACCCTCACTCGCGGTGATGCAACAACATAACCCAATATCATCCACAATACCGCCTCTGCAAACAACCGTTGCAATCATAATCTGTGTAAAAAGATAAAAAAAACCCGCCAAACGGCGGGTTAGTTGCTGTGGAAAGGGAAAATAGTCTATTTTTCTATTCATCTTCCGACATAAGAGGGCAGCAAGATGCTTATTTGCTACTTGTTGTCTCGATGCGGCTGGCGCGTTTTCCGTCAGCGCTTACGCTACGAACTTGAACATCACCACTTACGGCCGGTTTTGCTTTTGCATCATAACGCTGCCAAGTT
>CAMTGL010000096.1 GCA_947071955.1 uncultured Plesiomonas sp. | reverse complement strand
GTTATTTACCGAAGATAGCCAGCAAAAAGCATCTGATCAGAGCTCTCATTCGGCAGATCGGTTATCACGGTTAAGTGCACTCAGTTCTATGGGAAATGAAGCCCCAGTAGTCACGCCGCCAGCTCAGGGGCACGATTTACTGGCCGCATTACGCCAGCAGAATGCGGTTTCTGCACGTCAGCCTGAACATGTTCAGACCCCGAATACACCGCTACCGCTGCGTAATTCTGAACAAAGTGCGCAGGTTTTGCATGAACAGGTACAGTTCTTGCTTAACCGTAAGCTAGATACGGTGGAAATTCGGCTCGATCCCCCCGAACTGGGTAATTTGCAGATTAAATTGCAGTTAAATCAGGATCAGGCTCAGGTCGGCATTACCGTACACAATACGCAGGCTCGTGAATTGTTGGAGCAGACACTACCGCGCTTGCGCGAGATGCTTGCGCAGCAGGGTATTTTGCTTGGTCAGGCGCAGATACAGCAACAGCAACAAGGTCAGGCACACGATCAGCAGGCGCGTGGTGGGCAAGCCGGAAGTGGTGAGTCGGCAGCGCAAGGGCAAATTTTGCCTGCAACGGGTGATGTTGAAACCGAATCATTGCCACAAAAAACGGTATCCATTTCACCTTATCAGGTTGATTACTATGCGTGATTAATCACTTGGCGTAGTTAATGACACGGCATAGCTAATTATTACCAGTAAATGAAGGCCGATAGCCTTCATCAGAACAGATCAGGATTAGAGGCAATGGCAGAAAACCTTACGCTCGACGGTCAGCGTCGCGGCGATACGCAAAAACGCAAAAAAATCATGCTGGCTGTGGGGGTTGTGATTTTGCTGGCTGCGGTGGTTAGCAGTTATCTCTATCTATCGGATAAACCGGCAAAAGAGAGTGCGTTTAAAGCCGATTTTGTTCCGGCACTCGGTACGATGGCGTTGTATGTGAACACCTCACGCCCATTTGTATTTAATGTGCAGGGCGAATCGCGTGATCGGTTGGTTGAGATCCGCGTTCAGCTGTTGGTGCGCAATAAAACCGATCAAGCGTTGGTGCAGGCTAATCTTCCGCTGATTGAAAGCCAGATCCTCAGCGCTTTTTCGACCGCGACCACCGAACAGTGGCGTGATCCACGCAGCCGTGAAACTCTGCGCACACACGTGCTGGCAGAGGTACGCGATACCTTGCAAAAGCTGCTGAAAACTCCGGCAGTCGAGCAAATTTTGTTAACCAGCTATGTGATGCAGTAATTCAGTAGGGTGACCCTGTGAGCGATATCCTATCCCAAGATGAAATCGACGCGTTATTACACGGGGTTGATGATGTACCGGAAGACTCCCCGCAGCCTGTGCGCGATGGCGGAATACAAGCTTTTGATTTCTCATCTCAAGACCGCATTGTCCGCGGGCGGATGCCAACTCTTGAGCTGATCAATGAACGCTTTGCCCGCCATATGCGGATCAGCTTATTTAACATGATGCGTCGTACGGCAGAAGTGTCGATCAATGGCGTACAGATGCTGAAGTTTGGTGAGTATGTGCATACGCTGTTTGTGCCAACGAGCCTGAATATGGTGCGTTTTCGCCCGTTAAAAGGCACGGCGCTGATCACACTTGAAGCCCGTTTAGTCTTTATTCTGGTCGAGAATTTTTTTGGCGGTGATGGCCGTTTTCCCAGCAAAGTAGAGGGGCGTGAATTTACCCCCGCTGAGCGCCGGATTATTCAGATGCTGCTTAAGCTGATTTTCGGTGACTACAAAGAGGCTTGGGGGCCGGTGATGGAGATCGAGTTTGAATACCTTGACTCCGAAGTTAACCCCGCAATGGCCAATATTGTCAGCCCGACCGAAGTGGTAGTGGTTAACTCATTTCATATCGAACTCGATGGTGGCGGGGGTGATATTCATATCGCGATGCCGTATTCGATGCTCGAACCGATTCGTGAGCTGCTCGATGCGGGTGTGCAGGGTGATAAAAGTGATACTGACATGCGCTGGGGCAAGGCGCTGCGTGAAGAGATCATGGAGATCAACGTTGATCTGCGCGCTAAGCTGCTGGATGTTGATTTGCCGCTGCGCGATCTGATGAATATGCGTGCCGGTGACATTATTCCGGTGGATATGCCAGAAAACCTGCTGGTATACGTGGAAGATTTACCCACGTTTCGCGCTAAGTTGGGGCAGGCAAATGAGAATCTGGCATTAAAAATTACCGAACGGCTTAAACGCCCCGAGGTGGTGAAAAGTGAACTCTCGTTGATTCGAGATAACGATAAATTACTTGATGAAATTGTGGTGCTAGACGATGAGTGACATGACAACAGATCAAGACCTGCTTGCCGAACAGTGGGCTAATGCGTTGGGTGATGAGGGCGATATTGATAGTCGCGTAAAACGTGCTGAGCTGGAAGAGTTGCGTGATGACAGCCTGATTCTGAACGCCTCAGAGCGTAAACGCCTCGACAGTATTCTCGATATCCCGGTGACGATTTCGATGGAAGTCGGGCGTAGCCAGATCAGCATCCGCAATCTGCTGCAACTAAATCAGGGCTCGGTGGTTGAGCTCGAACGTATCGCCGGAGAGCCGCTTGATGTCATGGTCAATGGTACGCTGATTGCGCATGGTGAAGTGGTGGTGGTGAATGATAAATTTGGTATCCGTTTGACCGATGTGATCAGCCAAACCGAACGTATCAAGAAGCTTAAATAACGTATGTTTAAGTGGTTCTGTACGCCATTACTGGTGGCTCTTGTGGCTTGTCCTCTGTTTGCTGCGCCTGTTACGGCAAGTTCGGCAACATTCTCCTCTGCCGGTCAGCCTCCGGTGAGTGTCGGCATGGCATTGTTGTCACTGTTGTTGGTACTGGCGTTGATCATTGGTCTGGGTTGGCTGGCAAAACGGTTACGGCTGCCATTTCAGAGTAAAGGCAGCATCCAGATTGAGCAGCAACAGGCATTGGGCCAGCGCGAACGCCTACTGATTGTCAATGTAGAAGGGCAACGCTTGCTGATAGGCGTTACACCACAGAATATTTCGCTGCTCAGCACCCTTAATTCAGTGCAGGAAGACAGTGGTTCAGCAAAGTGTACCGAGGCAACAGGCCGTACGGCTGCAACCACAGCAGCAACGATAACCACAGCAAGTTCTCTGCGTGGTGGGTTTGCCCAACAACTGCGGGCTGCGATGCAGAGTCGGGTTGATGGTACTGCAGCGGCTTCCTGCGGCAACAGGGCATCAGATTCGGCAGCAACCTCTTTTCCCGCCAATCATCAAAGTGAGTCAGATGAGAGATCCTGAGTCTTCTGTTTTTCCTGCATCTTTGCGCAGCACCTCTTTAGGCGATACCGTATCGCGAGCAATACCGTGGCTGTATCGTGCTTTTGCGAAGCACTTATGCAAACCTTACTTGTTGGGGATAAGCCTGTTATTCGTGGCCGTTCCGCAGGCACTGGCAAGTGCAGGCGGTGCTACAGGTATTCCGGCACTTACGATGAGCAATAATGCTGCCGGTGGCGCTGATTATTCAGTGTCACTGCAAGTGCTTATCTTAATGACCATGCTGAGTTTTTTACCTGCTATTGTCATTATGATGACCTCGTTCACCCGTATTATTGTGGTGCTCTCTATCTTGCGGCAGGCGATTGGTTTGCAGCAAAGCCCCTCGAACCAGATTTTGGTTGGTATTACTCTGTTTATGACGCTGTTTATCATGTCGCCGGTGCTAGATAAGATCAACCAGCAGGCATTACAGCCTTATATGCGTGAAGAGCTCACTGCACAGCAGGCGCTGGAAGAGGCGGGTAAACCGCTTCACACCTTTATGCTGGCTCAGACCCGAGAAAGCGATCTGTCCACCTTTGTACAAATCTCAAAGCAGCAATTTAATACCCCACAAGATGTCAGTATGACAGTACTGATCCCTGCGTTTGTCACCAGTGAGCTGAAAACCGCATTCCAGATAGGTTTTATGCTGTTTTTACCATTTTTGGTTATCGATCTGGTTGTAGCGAGTGTGCTGATGGCGATGGGGATGATGATGCTTTCGCCAATGATTGTTTCACTGCCGTTTAAGCTGATGCTGTTTGTGCTGGTTGATGGTTGGAGTTTGGTGCTGGGTACATTAGCGGGCAGTTTTGGCCTTTGATTACGTTGCATATTTATCTTTATCAATAACCATTTGTTCAGAGCGGCTCGTTCATCCGTTCGTCAATAACTGTTTTTTATAACAGGGGGCATACAGTGTCACCAGAATCGTTTGTTGAGATCTTCCAGCATGCACTGTTTAAGGTGCTGTTGCTGGTATCTGTGATCATGGTGCCCGGCTTGCTGATTGGTTTGCTGGTGGCGGTATTTCAGGCGGCTACCTCAATCAATGAACAGACATTGAGCTTCTTGCCCCGCTTAGTGGTGACGCTGTTGGCACTGATTTTTCTTGGCCACTGGATGACCGGGCAACTGATGGATTTCTTTTTCAGCATGATTGATGAGATCCCGCGGGTGATCCGCTGATGACTCTGCTGGCAGACACGGTGCTGCAATTTTGGGCCAGTTTCTTATGGCCATTTGCCCGTATTGCCGGCATGTTGATGACCATGACTGCCATTGGTGCGGCCTTTGTTTCAGCCCGAGTCCGGTTATTGTTAGCGGTTGCCATTACCCTTGTGGCATTGCCTTCTATTCCTGCTATGCCACAAGATGTTGCGTTGTTTAGCTTTACCAGCGTTGTGATCACCGCACAGCAAATTGCCATTGGTGTGGCTATCGGCATGCTCTCACAATTTGTCAGCCAGACATTTGTGATCCTCGGGCAGATCATCAGTATGCAGTCGAGCCTTGGCTTTGCTTCAATGGTTGATCCGGCCAGTGGCCAAAGCACCCCGCTGCTCGGCCAGATTTATATGATGCTAACGTTGCTGGTATTTCTGACTCTTGATGGGCACCTGATCATGATAGAGATGCTAGTACGCAGTTTCAGTACCCTGCCGGTGGGCGAGTCTGGTATCACCGCAGGGGGTTACCGTCTGCTGGCACAGTGGTTTGGCACGCTTTTTTTGGGGGCAGTTAGCATGTCGTTATCGGCAATAATCTCATTGTTAACCGTTAACATTGCTATGGGGATCATGAACCGTGCCGCGCCGCAACTCAATGTCTACAGTCTGGGTTTTGGTATCATTCTATTGTGTGGTTTGTTTTCGCTGTGGTTTTTGCTCTCGGCATTTCCGCGCCACTACAATATCTACTGGCGGTTGGCAGTGAACGATATGTGCACTCTGCTAAATATGTCTTGTTCGGGGGGATAACCGCATGACTTTTGCTTTTTTCCCTAGAGAGAAATTTCTCTTTCACCAAACTTTTTTTTCTGTTTCGGCGCGTATTCGTAATATGCCGGTAAATTACCGTAAGCAGACCACTCATGGCTGAGTCTGACGGGCAGGAACGCAGTGAACAGGCCTCCGAAAAACGGTTAGCTGACGCCCGCAAAAAAGGGCAAGTTGCCCGCTCGCGTGAATTTGCCACTGTCATTGTCTTGGTTACAGGTTCTGTGGCATTGCTGTGGTTTGGGCAGAAACTGGCGGTTGCACTGGCCAACATGATGCACCGGCTGTTCAGCTTCACCCGTGATGAAGTCTTTGATGCCGATGCTCTGCTCACCATTGCCTGCAAAGCCCTGCTGTCAATCATTCCCTCTTTCAGCCTGATTTTATTGCTGCTGTTTGTGGCCTCCATTCTGGGGGCATCACTGATTGGCGGCTTTAATGTTTCGGCAGAAGCTATGATGCCAAAATTTAACAAACTCAACCCTATGTCGGGTTTTAAGCGAATGTTTGGGATGCAGAGCTGGGTTGAGCTCGGTAAATCTATCCTTAAAATTTTACTGCTTGGCATCACCACATGGCGTTTATTACTTAATACGCGGGATGATCTGGCACAACTGAGTATGGAATCATTCCCGCAGAATATGATCCACGCGGTAGATACCCTGTTGTGGTTTGTGCTGCTGCTCAGTTGCACGTTAATTTTGGTGGCTGCGATTGATGTACCTTATCAGCTGTGGAATCACGGGAAAAAACTGATGATGACTAAGCAAGAGCTGAAAGAGGAGTACAAAAACAGCGAAGGTAACCCGCAAATTAAGGGCCGTATCCGCCAGTTACAGCGTGAGATGGCCAATCGCCGTATGATGGGTGAAGTACCAACCGCGGATGTTATTGTGACCAACCCTGAACACTTTTCGGTGGCCCTGCGTTATCAGCGCGATAAAGACAAAGCGCCGGTGGTGGTGGCCAAAGGGGTGGATATGATGGCAATGAAAATCCGTGAAATTGCCAATGCGCACGATATCCCTATTGTTGCCGCGCCGCCGCTGGCTCGGGCGCTGTATCACAGCGCAGAGCTGGAGCAACCTATCCCCGACGGGCTCTTTATGGCCGTTGCCCAAGTGCTGGCATATGTGTTTCAGCTGCGCCAGTATCAGGCGGGCCGCACTTTTCGCCGCCCCGTACCCTTGCCGGAAACCTTACCTATTCCTGATGATCTGCAACGCTGATAGCACGGATTTGTCCCTTTTTTGTGCTTGATTTTTGGGGGGATAGAATACGAATACGCGCTAAATCTACCTCGCAAATTTGTGCTTTGCATAGCCAGCGTGCCGTGATCTGCTGCCTAACTACCGCGATTGGCACTTATATTGCTTTGTTACGTGATATTGACGGTATTCAGCCAAATTACTGTCACTCTGCCTCTATCACCGGTTGGTCGGGGGCGGCGTGAGAAAAAACACTCAAGGCTGAGTGACCAGTGGCATGCGATCAGGTCTATTGTTCATGAACTTCCAAGCGGCACTAGCAAAATTTCCGACAGAAAAATTACAGCGTTTACAAGGCATAGGCACACCGGTACTGGTGCTGGCGACGCTGGCTATGGTGGTATTGCCGATGCCGCCGATGCTGCTGGATATGGCTTTTACCTTCAACATCGCACTGGCACTGGTGGTGTTGATGGTCTCGGTTTATACCCTAAAACCGGTCGACTTTGCTGCTTTCCCAACTGTGCTGCTGATAGCCACTTAGCTCGGTTTGGCGCTGAATGTGGCCTCAACGCGGGTGGTGCTACTGGAAGGGCACAACGGGCCAGAAGCGGCCGGACAAGTTATTGAATCCTTCGGTAATGTCGTCATCGGCGGTAACTATGCGGTCGGTATCGTGGTGTTTGTGATTTTGATGATCATTAACTTCATGGTGGTGACCAAAGGTGCAGGGCGGATCTCCGAAGTTAGCGCCCGCTTTACGCTCGATGCGATGCCCGGTAAACAGATGGCGATTGATGCCGATTTGAATGCGGGGCTGATTGATCAAGATCAGGCGCGTACTCGTCGTGATGAAGTCACCCGTGAGGCCGATTTCTACGGCTCGATGGACGGTGCATCAAAATTCGTAAAAGGCGATGCCATTGCTGGGATCATGATCCTGTTTATCAACATTATCGGTGGATTTTTTATCGGTATGATGCAGCACGGGCTGTCGGTTGATGAAGCGCTGGCCATTTATACCCTGCTGACCATTGGTGATGGTCTTGTCTCCCAGATCCCTTCGCTG
>CAMTGL010000095.1 GCA_947071955.1 uncultured Plesiomonas sp. | reverse complement strand
GTTACATACCTTGCTTGTGGTTGGCACAAGTGCAGGGCATCCGAGCAGGCCCACAAGCTACAGCATAATCAGAGCTGTTCCCAACCAGCTTTTGTGCTGTGTTATACCGTGTGGGGTGTCTGGTTTTCATTCCGGTTATCCGGAAAAACCATGGATTGACTTGCTATAAGATGTAATTTAACTATGT
Source organism: uncultured Plesiomonas sp. (assembly GCA_947071955.1). GTDB lineage: Bacteria > Pseudomonadota > Gammaproteobacteria > Enterobacterales > CAMTGL01 > Plesiomonas. Next base: position 7,431 of record CAMTGL010000095.1, on the reverse strand, counting down.
TGACGAAAGTACTCACAAAAATTTTTGGTAGCCGTAACGAACGCACTCTGCGCCGTTTGGGTAAAGTTGTTACCCAGATTAATGCCCTTGAAGAGCAATTTATTGCGCTGTCAGATGATGAGCTGAAAGCAAAAACAGCCGAGTTTCGTGCTCGTTTAGAGCAGGGCGAGGTACTGGATGATTTGATCCCAGAAACGTTTGCGACCGTGCGTGAAGCGAGTAAGCGCGTTTTTGGTATGCGCCATTTTGATGCGCAAATGATCGGCGGCATGGTGCTCAATGGCCGTAATGTGGCTGAAATGCGCACCGGTGAAGGTAAAACACTGACCGCAACACTGCCGGCATATCTGAATGCGCTGACCGGACGTGGCGTTCACGTGATCACCGTGAACGATTACTTGGCCCGCCGAGATGCCGAGACTAACCGCCCGCTGTTTGAATACTTAGGTTTGAGTGTAGGGATTAACCTGCCAGGTATGCCTGCGCCGGCAAAACGTGAAGCGTATGCGGCAGATATTACTTACGGTACAAACAACGAATTCGGTTTTGACTATCTGCGTGACAACATGGCATTTAGCCCAGAAGAGCGGGTACAACGCCCACTGTTCTATGCGGTTGTTGATGAAGTTGACTCCATTTTAATTGATGAAGCACGTACCCCGCTGATTATCTCTGGCCCTGCGGAAGACAGTTCTGAGCTGTATATTCAGGTCAATAAACTGATCCCTAAGCTGACGCAGCAAGAGAAAGAAGATTCTGAAGAGTTTCAGGGCGAAGGCGATTTCAGTGTGGATGAAAAAGCCCGTCAGGCTCATTTAACAGAGCGTGGTCAGTTGCGCATTGAAGAGCTGTTGATTGGCGCAAAACTGATGAAAGAGGGTGATTCACTGTACTCTCCGGCCAATATTTCCCTGTTACACCATGCCAATGCTGCGTTACGTGCGCATGCCCTGTTTGAGCGTGATGTTGACTACATTGTGAAAGACGGTGAAGTGGTCATTGTTGATGAGCACACGGGTCGTACTATGCCGGGCCGCCGTTGGTCTGATGGTTTGCATCAGGCTGTTGAAGCGAAAGAGGGGGTTCAAATTCAAAATGAGAACCAAACTCTAGCTTCTATCACCTTCCAAAACTATTTCCGCTTATATGAAAAACTGGGCGGGATGACAGGTACAGCCGATACCGAAGCGTTTGAATTCCAGCAGATTTATGGTTTGGATACCGTGGTTATTCCAACCAACCGCCCAATGATCCGTAAAGATATGGCCGATTTAGTCTACATGACCGAAGGCGAGAAATTTAACGCGATTATTGAGGATATTAAGCAGCAGGTAGAGGCAAAACGCCCAACGCTGGTTGGTACGGTTTCAATTGAGAAATCAGAAGCGCTTTCGCAGGCACTGCGTAAGGCAAATATCCCGCATAAAGTTTTGAATGCCAAATTCCATGCTTCAGAAGCGGATATCGTGGCGCAAGCGGGTCAACCGGGTGCTGTTACCATTGCGACTAACATGGCAGGTCGTGGTACCGATATTCTGTTGGGTGGTAGTTGGAAAGCGGATGTCGAGGCAATTGAAGCGCCAACCCAAGATCAAATTGATGCGATTAAAGCGGCATGGCAAGTACAGCATGATCTGGTGGTTGAGTCTGGTGGTCTGCATATTATCGGTACTGAGCGCCATGAATCTCGTCGTATTGATAACCAGTTGCGTGGTCGTTCAGGTCGTCAGGGTGATCCGGGTTCATCCCGCTTCTATCTTTCAATGGAAGATAGTCTGATGCGTATTTTCGCCTCAGATCGCGTTAGTAACATGATGAAAAAACTGGGTATGCAAGAGGGTGAGGCCATTGAGCACCCATGGGTTAGCAAAGCCATTGAAAATGCCCAGCGTAAAGTTGAAGCACGTAACTTTGATATTCGTAAGCAGTTACTTGAGTTCGATGATGTGGCTAACGATCAGCGTAAAGCGATTTACGAGCAGCGTAATGAGCTATTGGATGCCGATGAAGTAGGTGCAACCATTGATGCGATTCGCGATGACGTTGTTGGTGCAGTAATTGATCAGTATATTCCGCCGCAATCACTTGAAGAGATGTGGGATGTTCAGGGGCTGGAAAATCGTCTGCATAATGACTTTGATCTGGCGCTGCCAATTGGTCAGTGGCTGGAAGAGGACAACAACCTGCACGAAGAGGTGCTGCGTGAGCGCATTCAGGCGGAAGCCTTGAAACTGTATCGTGAAAAAGAGGATATTGTCGGTGAGTCAATGATGCGCCATTTTGAAAAAGGCGTGATGTTGCAAACGCTTGATACGCTTTGGAAAGAGCATCTGGCAGCGATGGATCACCTGCGTCAGGGCATTCACCTGCGTGGTTATGCGCAGAAGAACCCGAAGCAAGAGTACAAGCGTGAATCATTTGAAATGTTTACTGAAATGCTCGAAACCCTGAAACTTGATGTGATCAGCACACTGAGCAAGGTGCGGGTGCGTATGCCGGAAGAGGTTGAGCAGGTTGACGCACAGCGCCGCGCTGAGGCGGAGCGTATCGCCCAGAAGCAGCAATATAGCCATAGTGAAAGTGAAAGCGCACTGACTGAAAACAGTGATGGTTCAGGTTCACTGATCCGTGCGGAGCGTAAAGTTGGCCGTAATGAGCTCTGCCCATGTGGTTCAGGTAAGAAATACAAGCAGTGTCACGGTGTTTTGCAAGGCTAAATGAGTTAAATCTCAGTGAACGAGATACCCGTGCGGTGGCATAACGCGGGTATTTAATTTGAGAGAGAAAAGGGGTGATTACGTGAGTAATGCCCCTTTTTTTTATCCCAATAATAAGTCAGGTTGCAGTGCAGTTTGCTTACAGGTAGGTTGAGCAGTGCGTGCTAATAAGTAGCTTTTTGAGGAAGTCAGCGTGAAAAAACAGATGCATGTTGCGGTGGGAATTATCCGCAATACCGAACGTGAAATTTTTCTGACCAAACGTAAGCCCGATACTTTTTTGGCCGGTTACTGGGAATTTCCTGGTGGGAAGTTTGAGGCCGGCGAGTCGGCACAAGAGGCGTTAGCCCGTGAGCTGCACGAAGAGGTGGGGATTGAGGTTATACAATCAGTGCCGTTTGATAATGTCAGTGTTGAGTTTGATGACCGCGTGGTGCATTTACACTTCTTTTTGGTCGAAGATTATCAAGGAGAACCGTTCGGACGTGAGGGGCAGCGTTCGGCGTGGGTTGCTCAGCAAGATCTGATTGCCGAACGTTTTCCTGAGGCGAATGCGGCAATAGTTCAGACATTGCTGGCTGAAGTTGCCGCAGGTTAACGCAAGATTATATCGAGATATAGCCGCAAGATTAGTCGTTTTCGCTCCAATCTTCAGCGTTGGAGTGATCTTCTGGCCCCGGAATACGTTTTTCCTCTTCCGCCCATTCACCCAGATCAATTAATTGACAGCGTTTACAGCAAAATGGGCGGTAGGGGCTGTTTTCACTCCACTCAACAGCGGTTTGGCAGGTTGGGCAGGGAACATAGAGTGGCTGAGTCATCGGTTTTTCTCTTTTCGGTTACATGGATACGCCATAGCGGATATCCGATATTCAATACAGTAAAAATTTAGCAGCAGGCCAGTTCAAACGGCAGGTGCTGTGGCACTTCACCGTGCTCACTGTCGAGCGGTAAAAAGCGAATCGCGTAGCGGCTTTTGTGCCCCGAAACTTGCGGGTAGACCATAAAATCAAGTTGCAGACGAAGACGCAGCATTTCAGCATCACCGCCATTATCCTGATAAAAACCGGCATTGGCACTGCACGGGTTAAACATTGCGGTCTGGCGGATCAAGTTTAATATCAGACGCAGTGGGTTACGCAGTGTATCAAGGGTCGACATCCAGTGAATAGCTTGCTGCTCTTTTTGTGGATGTGGCAGGTGTAACCACAGATGCAGTGTGGGTAAATCAAAGCTACAACTGCCGCCCGGAATGCTTAAACGCTGACGAATCGGATTAATAAAGCGATCATCACGCAGAGCCTGCCCTAAACGCGGGGCATTGAGTAAATCAGTATAATGCTGTTTTAACTGGGTACGTAGACCTTGCAACAGGCTGAGGTCAACCCCTGGTGTATCAAGGAATTGCCCTAGTTTTTGTTGTTGGCGTTCGAGATCTTTGAGCAGATCCGTTCTCACCTCACCACGATCAAGTACATCTAGCAGATCGGCAATAGTGCGGAAAAAGACCATAGATTGTGCGGTATCGGCTAAATGCTGATTATCATCGAGTTGTTGCAGCAAATATTCTATGCGTAACCAAGCTCGCATCTTCTCATTCAGGGGTTGTTCAAAAATCACTGAACGGGTTGAGTCATTTGTCATGGGTCTGATTCATTGAGAGTTAGAGAGTCGTTACGCTGAATACTAAGTAATAATCTCAGCAGCGTCTATATCGGCAACCTATTGATTCGCACATATCCGTTATAACCGGAGTCTTCTACTGAGAGGCGCATGGCGGCTATTTCTGCTGTTTGGCGTAAGCGCACACCGGAAAGATGATTCAATAGTTGAACCTGTATCTGTGGTATGCAGTTTAAAATCGGCTGTTTACGGGGTTATTATTTGAGAGCTTGTTGCTGAACCGTTCAGTGTTGAGCTGCCAATTCCAGATACTTTTGGTGCAATAGGGCAACCTGAGCAGACAATGAGCTCCGGCTTGGTGTTTGTAGGGAAAGCAGATCTGATTTGGCGTTGCGGCTCTTAGGAGTGTTATTGCGGTGGTGGTCTTGATTGCGCTCTTTTTGGCTATCAGCATGTTGCTCATGCTTATCATTGTGATAACTGTCGTCATGGTTATCACCGTCATTATCAATAATATCATCAGCCACTGCCAAGCGTGCACTGCGTGAGGCTTGTGCCCGCAGAATTTGTCGGATTTGTTGCTCAGAGACTTGATCGCGCAGCAGGGTACGTTTGATCTGAGTTTCAGGGCTAACATCGACCACTAAGACGCGATTAGCCAAGCCACAGAGATTGTTTTCAACCAGCAGTGGAACAACCCACAGTGCGTAGGGTGAGGTTACTGCTGCTAACTGATGTTGCATTGTTTGACTGATCAGTGGGTGCAACAACTGATTCAACCACGCTTGTTGTTGTGGTTCGGCAAAGACTATCTCGCGCAGCACTGCACGGTTTAAGCTACCATCGGGTAATTGCACCTGTGTGCCAAAATGAGCAATGATGCTACCCAGTGCCGGAGAGCCGACTTCCACGACTTCACGGGCCACGATATCGGCATCTACCAAGGTGATGCCTTGCTGTGCAAACAGGTTAGCAACGGTCGTTTTGCCACTGCCGATGCCTCCGGTAATGGCGACTGTGTAGGTCACAGGTTGCTCCGTAAATAGGTTATAGGGATGATTAGGCTGGCAGTATATTATCGATTTGAGTGTGCTAGATGTCTATCAGCGTAAACTAGATGCCCATCAGCGTAAAATAAGTATGCACAATATTATCGCCCCACAGCAGGGTAATCCAGCCACCGAGTGCCAGCCACGGGCCAAAAGGGATCGCCTGCTGGGTACGGCGTGCGATAACCGCATAGATAAGCCCACTGAATGAGGCCAGCATAGCAACCAGTAATAGCTTTTCAGCACCAACCCATGCACCCAGTGCGGCCAGCAGTACAAAATCACCGCTGCCCATTCCCTCTTTACCGGTCAGCAGTTTAAATACCCAGAACAGACTCCAGAGCGAAAGATAACCGGCCATTGCTCCGGCAAGAGCACTGTGCAAATCAATCTGGCTTTCGCCCAGCCATGCGAGCAGTAAGCCGCCCCAGAGCATTGGCTGTGTCAGGCTGTCGGGCAGCCAGAGGGTATCGAGATCGATCATACTGGCGACCAGCAGCAGAGCCGCAAGCAGCATCACCGCCAAACTCCACGGTGTTAGCCCCCACAGCAGCACCGGCAATGCAAAGGCAATGGCGGTAAGCAACTCAATTGCCGGATAGCGGGCACTAATGGGTGCTTGGCAGTGCCGGCACTTTCCACGTAGTAGCAACCATGAAGCCAGCGGTAGGTTATCAAACCAGCGAACCGGCGCTTTACACTGTGGGCAATGTGAGGCTGGCAGCAACAGATCAAAACGAGGAGTCTCTTGTGTCGCCGGAATATCGCTAAAGTGTTCACTGCACTCGGCCCGCCAGCGGCGTTCAAGCATGATCGGGTAGCGGTAGATCACCACATTCAGAAAACTGCCAATAACCAAACCGAACAGCGCCGCTAACAGAGTTATTCCGTCCACTGGAAACCTTATTATGATAGTGCGCAAGGCGCGGGAAAGAGGAAGATATAAGCACAATGTAGAGTGCTTATATCTATTTGTTTACTGAGTGAAACCCTCATTATGCCGAACAATTTTACCGTAAAATACGAGAGGCGTCTTGGGCTGTTGCGTGGTTTATCGTTAAACGTAAAATTGCGTATTTATCTTTTTAAAGCCCATATTTTGCTTTCAATACACTCACGGTTTTTCAGTGGATGTAGCCGCTATTTGGCTGGGCGGGTATTTCGGGTTTGCCAGTTTATTTTTTTGAAAATACTCAGCAGTAAACAAGCTGGCATCATCAGGAAACAGAAAATAGGCTTCGCGTTGGAGTTCAGCTAGCTGTGTGGTCTTTCCTTGTTCGTGATAAACCATCGCCAAAAAATTGTAGTATTCGGTGCGTGGGTAGGCGCGCATATCCTCTTTAATCCACTGCTCTACTTTTTGCAAATCTTGTTGGTTATCCGTTGCTACGGCGGCATTGATGGTTTCCACAATCAGGTAAAAATTGAGCCGCCGATACCATGCTATTGGGTTGATGTTGTTGACGACTAATGAGAGATCTTTACGGCCTTGAGCTTCATACCGATACAAATTGTGGGTGGTATGCAAGGTGGTGAGCATAAAAATGAGGGTAAATCCAAACAATAAATAACCTGAAAGCCGTAACGCAAAGGTGCGAGCAACTGGCAATGTGTTCTGAGCTGGTTTATCAATCAGTGCAATTAATACAACAAACATCAGCCAGTGCGGAACAGAGTGGTAGAAGGGGTATTCAAGTTGGCTATGTAATGCCAGCGGGATCAACAGTGCTACAAACATAGGGGCATATTTTTGTTGAACGCAGGCATGAAAAACGGCCAGTGCAGCCAGCAGTAAGCCTAGCACTGGAATAATCCCGCCTTGTGCACCCAGTTGTAAGATTTCGTTGTGGGCATGTGCTAGCCCCGCCAGCCCTGCATGGTCAAACTGACCTGTAGCATAACCTTTAGCACTGAACCACAAATAAGCCGACTCAAAATTGCCGTATCCCCAGCCCTGCAATGGTTTGGCGGCCCACAGTTGCAGTGTTTGCGGGTAGGTATAGGCTCGGGCACTTTCCAATGAAACCCGATCAGCCATCAGC
>CAMTGL010000094.1 GCA_947071955.1 uncultured Plesiomonas sp. | reverse complement strand
GTTACACTCATTGACATAACACGTTCAATTGCTGTATTACTCCGCATAGATGCTTTTATCTCTATATCCATTGATGGAATGAATGCTTTACTCGTTTGATCAACTAAAGTAACTTCAGTGTGATTTATGTTTTTTATTTTAAAGTCGGTAACCTTTATCCTGCCTCCATCAAACATTGAATACCAACCTGTGTTACTACACGAATTTGCAAAACTCACTGATGCATCAACATTTTTATTATCATCATCAAACTTATAACCAAACGTTTCATTGTTTTTATCTTGAGTTATTTGAGATGAAAATGCAGAGCATGATGTATTAGTCGTTATATTATCACCACCAATACACCCATTATTATCTAAATCATAAAAAAACAGAATGCAACTCCCTGCACCATCAACATTAAAGGGTGACTTTTTATACACTATGCCATTGTTTTTATACTGATAGTAAAATGATTCATGATTTCTATCAATCATGTTATTCTTATAGAAATTAACATATCCTGCACGTTTAACATCTTTTGTTATCAGTGATAAAACACGGTTCATCTCACTTTCTAAGTATCTAGTATCTTGTAGGGTTTTAATAGCAATGCTTGACTTAACATAAACATCACCCACTAATAAAATGAGAGCACTACCAATGACCATGGCTATTAATAGTTCAACAAGACTGTAGCCTTTTCTTAAGAACATTTTTGATACCCACCTACGCCATCATCAGAACAAAGGCTAAGTCTTCCCATACTTGATATTTTAATCTTAATTTGAGCATGGTTGTTTGATAAAATGATATTACCACTACTCGATGTACTTCTTTTCCCATCAAAAGAGAAATCTTGACTCCCTTTTCCATTTAAAAAATTGTTTATTGTGATATCAACGCTTCTATCATCAGCATGATAAAAAACAAGATCATTAACAGTACATTCATTATAGTTTGTCAAACAATTACATTTACTTATTTTATCTGTAGCACCAACACACCAATCTGGTGAGTTATTACTTTTGTAGAGTGAGAAATATATTTTTTTATTACTTCTAACAGCAGATATTTTGGCTCTTTCAATAAACGATGTTAATACAGAGGCTTGGTCATTTAATATTCTATTATCTTTTAATTGCTGATACGAGGGCACAGCAACCCCCATTAAAATAGTGGCTACCACTATAGTGATCAACAATTCAATTAAAGTCAGCCCTTTTTGCATGACTCTCTCCTTCTTATTCGCTACTATTATGAGCAATTCAGCGGACAAGACGAGCAGTTACTTATTCGACTGAGACCTAGATTCCAGATATTAAGGGAAAAGAATGAAAATCAAGGCAGGAGTGAGGACGGGATTTACGTTAATAGAGACCATGATTGTTGTTGCAATAATTGCAATTATTGCTGCAATAGCAATTCCATCTTACCAAAATCATATTATAAAATCGCGCCGTACCGAAGTGCTAACCCAATTATTACAAGGGCAATTAGCACAGGAAAGACTGTGGTTAATGAATAAAACTTATAGCACAAATCTAGCAAATATTGGGTTAATCAATTCAACTTATTATACCTTTACCACCCCCATCTCGGCGACAGCAAATACCTATACACTGAAAGCAACAGCAATCGGCTCACAAACAAAAGATACAAACTGCACCACACTGACTCTTGATGATAAGGGAAATAAAACACCTGCAGCTTGCTGGCGATAACACTCTTTTGGCCATAAAAAAGCCTGAACACAGTCAGGCTTTTTTGCTCAAATAATGGCTAACATGATCATTTTAAACGATCTGATAACGCGATTAGCGTGTCAGATCATCAAAAAACTTCTTCACGCCATCAAGGAAGCTTTTAGATTTTGGGCTGTGCTTACTGCGTGCATCGCCATCGCAGCTTGCTTCAAGCTCTTTGAGTAGCTCTTTTTGACGCTCACTCAGTTTAACCGGCGTTTCAACCACGACACGGCACATTAAATCACCCTGTGCACCACCGCGTACCGATTTCACACCTTTACCACGCATACGGAACATACGGCCAGTCTGTGTTTCAGCCGGAATTTTCAGGCTAACACGGCCATCGAGCGTTGGTACTTCAACTTCACCACCCAACGCTGCCATCGTAAAGCTGATCGGCACTTCGCAGAAGAGATTGCTCTCTTCACGCTGGAAGATTTTGTGATCTTTTACATGCACCTGTACATACAGATCACCAGCCGGAGCACCTTGCTCACCCGCTTCACCTTCACCCGTTAAGCGAATGCGGTCACCGGTATCCACGCCTGCGGGGATCTTAACCGATAGCGTTTTGGTTTTCTGAATACGGCCATCACCATGGCATTTGTTGCACGGGTCTTTGATGATCTGACCACGGCCATGACAGGTTGGGCATGCTTGCTGAACAGCAAAGAAGCCCTGACGCATCTGCACTTGGCCTGCACCATGACAGGTTGTACAGGTGGTCGGTTTACTGCCCGCTTTTGCACCGCTACCGTGGCATCCATCACACTCAACCATGGTAGGGACTTTGATTTCTTTGGTTACACCTCGAACCGCTTCTTCCAGAGTCAATTCCATGGTGTAACGCAGATCAGCACCACGGCTGGCACGCTGTGAACGACGACCGCCACCGAAAATGTCACCAAAAACATCACCGAAAATATCGCCGAAGTCTGCACCGCCGCCAAAACCACCAGCACCGCCACCCATTCCGCCCTGCTCAAATGCGGCATGACCATACTGATCATAAGCGGCTTTTTTCTGGTCGTCGGTGAGGATCTCGTACGCTTCTTTGATCTCTTTAAAGCGAGCTTCCGACTCTTTATCGCCCTGATTACGATCAGGGTGATACTTCATCGCCAAGCGTTTGTACGCTTTTTTGATCTCTTTCTCATCTGCTTCGCGGGTTACACCCAAAATTTCGTAATAGTCGCGCTTCGCCATAATCTCTTTCACCTGCCCCTACATGAATGTACGGGCGCAGGATTTTCATCCAACGCCCGTACCATGTTCTCACAATCCCTTTATCAAGGAATTATTTTTTATCTTTAACTTCTTCGAACTCAGCATCGACAACATCGTCATCCTGCTTTGCGCCATTCGCCTCAGCACCCGCTTGCGCTTGTGCTTGCTGCTGGCCCAGTTCCATCAGTTTGCTTGATGCTTCAACCAGAGCCTGAATTTTTGCTTCGATTTCAGCTTTATCTTCACCTTTTGTCGCAGTTTCCAGCGCAGTCAGTGCTTCTTCAATCTTCGCTTTTTCATCTGCTGGCAGTTGCTCACCCAGATCGGTCACTTGCTTACGTGTACCGTGGATCAGGTGGTCAGCTTGGTTACGGGTCTGTACCAGCTCTTCAAACTTACGGTCAGCATCAGCATTGGCTTCTGCATCACGAACCATTTGTTGAATTTCGTCATCGCTCAGACCAGAAGAGGCTTTAATCGTGATTTTTTGCTCACGGCCTGTAGTCTTGTCTTTTGCCGATACGTGCAAGATACCATCAGCATCGATATCGAAAGTCACTTCAATTTGTGCTGTTCCACGCATGCCCGGCTGAATGCCTTCTAGGTTGAACTGGCCCAGTGATTTGTTATCACCGGCACGCTTACGCTCACCCTGTAGTACATGAATAGTTACAGCAGACTGGTTGTCTTCTGCAGTAGAGAATACTTGGCTGTGCTTAGTCGGGATAGTGGTGTTCTTCTCGATAAGCTTAGTCATTACGCTGCCCATGGTCTCGATACCCAGAGACAGAGGCGTTACGTCTAACAGCAGAACGTCAGTTACATCACCGGCTAATACACCACCTTGAACCGCAGCACCAATGGCAACCGCTTCATCAGGGTTCACATCTTTACGTGGTTCTTTACCAAAGAATTCAGCAACTTTCTTCTGAACCATTGGCATACGGGTTTGACCGCCAACTAAAATCACATCATCAATTTCAGACACTGACAGACCTGCATCTTGCAGAGCCACTTTCAACGGGTCTAAAGAGCGTTGAACCAGATCTTCAACCAGTGATTCGAGTTTTGCACGCGTCACTTTGATGTTCATGTGCTTAGGACCGGTTGCATCTGCAGTAATGTACGGCAGGTTAACATCAGTCTGTTGCGCAGAAGAGAGTTCGATCTTCGCTTTTTCTGCAGACTCTTTCAGACGCTGCATAGCCAGTGGATCGTTACGCAGGTCAATGCCCTGCTCTTTCTTGAATTCATCAACGAGGTAGTTGATCAGACGGTTATCAAAGTCTTCACCACCGAGGTGTGTATCACCGTTAGTTGCCAATACTTCAAAGGTCTTGTCGCCATCCATCTCATTGATTTCAATGATAGAGATATCGAAAGTACCACCACCTAAGTCATACACAGCGATAGTGTGGTCGCCACCTTCTTTATCCAAACCATAAGCCAGCGCTGCCGCTGTTGGTTCGTTGATAATACGCTTAACTTCCAGACCTGCGATACGGCCAGCATCTTTAGTTGCTTGACGCTGTGCATCGTTAAAGTATGCAGGAACAGTGATAACCGCTTCAGTTACCGGCTCGCCCAAGAAATCTTCGGCGGTTTTCTTCATTTTCTTCAATACTTCAGCAGAGATTTGTGGCGGAGCCATTTTCTGGCCTTTCGCTTCAACCCATGCATCACCATTATCTGCGGCAACAATTTTGAACGGCATGATAGCTTTATCACGCTGAACTTCTTCATCAGAATCACGACGGCCAATCAGGCGCTTAATCGCAAATACGGTATTTTGTGGATTAGTTACAGCCTGACGCTTAGCAGGTTGACCCACTAAGATCTCGCCATCTTGGGTATACGCAATAATTGACGGGGTTGTACGATCACCCTCACTGTTTTCCAGTACACGTGGCTTATCGCCATCCATAACAGCAACACAGGAGTTAGTTGTACCTAAGTCAATACCGATAATCTTGCCCATCGTGCATCTCCAAAAACTTAACTGAAATTCTATTTAATGAGAGCGAAAAGTAAAAATGGCCCATCTCAAATATGGAATGTTGCGCATCTCTATCTTCGACAAATTGCTTCGCTCTTGCGATTGATTAATAGATGGGGGCAGTTCAATGAACCTCAAGGGGGAAAATTAAAAAAAATGAAATTTTTCTCTCGGCTGGATAAATTTACCGCCCAGTCATCTTCCCTCACCATTCTCTTCCGGTGCTCATCCAATCTTTGTTGATTTTCTCAAAAAAAAACGTATTATTCGCGCGCGTATTTGAATCCGCTTAAATTTACTTACAATTTGAAGTAAATTCTTTCAGTTAATTTATGACGGCGTGCCGTCTTTTTTGTCGATTGGCAACCGCCAGTCAAAGGAGAACAAATGTCCAACTGCAATCTGGCCAATCCGGCGCCACTCGGTCTGATGGGTTTCGGAATGACCACCGTGCTGCTGAACATTCACAATGCCGGTTTTTTCCCTGTTAGCGCCATGATCATGAGCATGGGCATTTTCTACGGTGGCTTAGCGCAAGTTATTGTTGGCATTATGTGCTACAAAAAAGGCGATACCTTTGGTACAACCGCGTTCACCTCTTACGGTCTATTCTGGCTGACATTGGTTTTCCTGTGGCTGCTGCCGGCAATGGGCGTTGCAGCACCAACTGAACATGCATTCATGGGGATTTACCTCGGCATGTGGGGTATTTTCACCCTATTTATGTTCTTCGGTAGCCTGCAATACTGCCGCGCCAAGCAGTTTGTTTTTGGTAGCCTGACTATTTTATTCTTCCTGCTAGCCGCCCGTGATCTGACTGGTAGTGAGCTGATCGGCACAATTGCTGGATTTGAAGGCATTATTTGTGGTTTCAGCGCAATTTACTTTGCGATGGCCCAAGTTCTGAATGAAACCTATGGTCGCACCGTACTGCCTGTTGGCGAGCTGAAAAAAGCACAGCCAAAAGCAGTACTGCAAACAGCCTAAATCTTCTTTTGGGGGATGTGGAGCAGTAACGCTGTCTCTCCTCTCCCAAACCGAATGGCTGTACAGTTGCGAATCAGTGCATGATCATTGCACTTTGTATCAATAAAAAGAGCCCATACTTAGTATGGGCTCTTTTTTTATCTCTCGTTTACTGATACCGGTTTAGCAATACACTGATATCAGCATTAACCGCCATTAACCAAGCTGGCGGCGCGCATTACGGAACATCCGCATCCACGGGCTATCTTCGCCCCAGTTATCCGGATGCCATGAGTTGCTGACCGTACGGAACACCCGCTCAGGGTGCGGCATCATAATGGTCACTCGACCATCAAGGTTGGTCAATGCGGTGATCCCGTTAACCGATCCGTTCGGGTTTGCCGGATAGGTGGTGGTCATCTTGCCTTGATGATCAACAAAGCGCATCGCCACCAGCTGATTTTGCTCAAGCGCATTCAGTTGCAGCGCATCACGCAACTCAACCTGCCCTTCGCCATGCGAAACGGCAATCGGCATACGTGAACCGACCATATCGTTAAAGAACAGTGACGGGCTGGCGGTAATTTCAACCTGACTGAAACGTGCTTCAAAACGCTCGGATTTATTGCGCACAAAACGTGGCCACTTATCTGCCCCCGGAATCAAACTGCTTAAGTTTGACATCATCTGACAACCGTTACAGACCCCCAGTGCTAATGTATCCTGACGGCGGAAGAACGCCTCAAACTGATCACGGGCCTGAGCATTGAACAGAATCGATTTTGCCCAGCCCTCCCCAGCACCCAGTACATCACCGTATGAGAAGCCGCCGCACGCAACCATACCTTGAAACGCTTGCAGGTTAATCCGGCCGCTGAGGATATCGCTCATGTGTACATCGAGTGCATCAAAACCGGCACGATCAAAAGCCGCCGCCATCTCAACATGCGAGTTCACACCCTGCTCACGCAGCACTGCCATTTTCGGGCGAATACCGGTAGCAATATAAGGTGCTGCAATATCCTCTGCCGGATCAAAGGTCAGCCGTGCGTGCAAACCGGTATCATCCGGATCCTGCTTGGCCTGATGCTCTTGATCTGCGCACTCAGGGTTATCCCGACGGCGCTGCATGTGCCAAGTCATCTCACCCCAAATTTTGCGCAGACGCGAACGGGTATCTTCAATAATTATACGGCTACCACGGCGGATACTGAACAGGTCATCGGTTACTGGCGCACCAATCTCATGGGTGATATCCAGCAGGCCGTGCTTAACCAAAATTTTACGTACATCAGTAATATGGCTGTCTTTTACCTGCAATACCGCGCCCAGCTCTTCGCTGAACAGCACACTGAGATTGTCATCACCAAGTGCGCCGATATCCACTTCAACACCACAATGGCCGGCAAACGCCATTTCAGCCAGCGTGACAATCAAACCGCCATCGGCGCGATCGTGGTATGCCAGCACATGGCGAGCGGCAATCAGCTCTTGCATCGCATTGAAAAAGCCCAGCAACCGCTCTGCACTGTTTACATCAGCCGGTTGATCGCCCAATTGTTTGTAAACCTGCGCCAGTGCCGATCCGCCGGTACGATTTCGCCCTTCGCCCAAGTCAATTAACAACAAGCGTGAAACGCCCTGATCGGTGCGCAGTTGCGGTGTTACCGTGGCGCGCACATCTTCGACACGGGCAAACGCAGTGAGCACCAGCGATAATGGCGAGGTGACTGCACGATCTTCACC
>CAMTGL010000093.1 GCA_947071955.1 uncultured Plesiomonas sp. | reverse complement strand
GGTTATCGGTCGGGTCACCGCTATTTCACTGAACACCAGCAGCTATCTGCCCCAAGTGGAACTGAGTATTTTAGCCAAATATAACGATATTCCTGAAACCAGCTCACTGTCGATTCGTACCTCAGGGCTGTTAGGTGAGCAATATTTATCACTGACGCCGGGTTTCATTGATACCGATACCGCCATTTTGAAAGATGGCGATAAAATAGAAGACACCAAATCCGCCATGGTGCTTGAAGATCTGATAGGTCAGTTCTTGTACAACACCGGTGGCAGTAACAACACAACCAATGCGGCAGAAAGTTCAGCTGGCGCACATTAAAGAATAACGTTTAGGAGATACCGAATATGTGGAAGCGTTTTATGATGCTGGCTCTGCTGGTTATCACCCCTTGGGCGCATGCTGCTGACACCAGTAACCCGTATGTATTAATGAACCAAGTGGCTGATCAGCTGTTTACTGATTTGAAAAACAAACAGCCACAGATTAAGCAAAACCCTAATATGCTTAAGGATATTGTGCGCAAAGAGCTGATGCCTTATGTGCATGTGCGTTATGCCGGTTCACTGGTGCTTGGCCGTTACTTCAAAGAAGCCACTGAAGCCCAGCGTACAGCGTACTTTGCCGCGTTTGATCAGTATCTGGTACAAGCCTATGCACAGGCACTAACCTTGTACTCAGGCCAGAATCTGAATATTGAAAAAGAGAAGCCACTTGGTGACAGCAACATCGTTTCTATTCGCGTTGATGTGCTTGAGCCTGGCAAAACGCCAACCCGCCTTGATTTCAAGTGGCGTAAAAACAGCAAAACGGGTGAATGGCAAGCGTATGACATGATTGCCGAAGGCATCAGCATGATCTCTACCAAACAAAATGAGTGGGCCGGTGTACTGCGCTCTGGTGGTATTGATGCACTGACCAAAGTACTGAAAGATTCTGCCGCCGTTCCTATCACATTAAAGCAGAAAAGCTAATGACAGCACGTGTACAATGGCTGCCGGAACAATCAGGTCGTGTTCTCCTTACTGGAGAGCTCGACCGTGATTCTCTACTCGATTTTTGGGCCGAGCGTGATAATCTCATCCCCGCGCAGCAGGCGTATGAGATTGATCTAAGCCGATTAAAACGGATTGATTCAGCTGGGTTGGCATTTTTGATGACATTGCTGGTAGAAGCCAGTGAAAAGGGCAGCATTTGTACACTGGTTAATATACCAAGTGCCCTCGTCACACTGATCGATTTATCGAATCTGACTAAGATTATGTCGCCGTATATCAACATGCCTGAATCTAAAACAGACAGTCACCCTGTGTAGCACGACCCAAAGTAATCGAGCATAAAATAATCGAGAGTAAAATATGGATAACAATGAAATTAAAAACATCCTGATCAGTGCGTTATCTCTCGATGATGCTTACGTGACCGGTGATGGAAGCCATTTTCAGGTTATTGCTGTTAGCGAACAGTTCACAGCAATGAGCCGCGTTAAAAAACAACAAACCGTCTATGCACCTTTGATGGAATATATTGCAGACAACCGCATTCATGCGCTGTCTATAAAAGCATTGACCCCAGACGAATGGCAACGTGAGCGAAAGTTTCTGCTGCCAAGCTAGTTAATCGAGAGCAGGATTAATGGATAAATTTCAAGTAACAGGGCCTACCCGCCTACACGGAGAGGTGAACATCTCCGGTGCGAAGAACGCTGCATTGCCTATTTTATTCGCCGCGCTGTTGGCTGAAGAGCCGGTAGAAATTCAAAATGTCCCGCACTTGCGGGATATCGACACCACCATGAAACTGTTGCGCCAGCTTGGTGCAAAAGTGGAACGTAACGGTTCGGTACACGTTGATGCTCGTGATGTTAACGAATTTTGTGCGCCGTACGATCTGGTGAAAACCATGCGTGCCTCTATCTGGGCTCTGGGCCCGCTGGTGGCTCGTTTTGGCCGTGGTCAGGTATCACTGCCGGGCGGTTGTGCCATTGGTGCACGCCCTGTTGATCTGCATATCAGCGGCTTACGCCAGCTGGGGGCAGATATCCAGCTCGAAGAGGGGTATGTTAAAGCCTCGGTGAATGGTCGTCTGACCGGTGCACATATCGTGATGGATAAAGTCAGTGTGGGTGCTACAGTTACCATCATGAGTGCTGCAACACTGGCTACCGGTACAACCGTGATTGAAAATGCCGCACGTGAGCCGGAAATTGTTGATACTGCAGACTTCCTCAATACCCTTGGTGCTAAAATTTCTGGTGCAGGTACTGATCGTATTACCATTGAAGGTGTTGAGCGCTTAGGCGGCGGTGTGCATAGGGTTGTTCCTGACCGCATCGAAACCGGTACTTTCTTGATTGCGGCGGCAATCTCCGGAGGCCGTGTTGTTTGCCGTAATGCCAAACCTGAAACGCTCGATGCTGTACTGGCAAAACTGCGTGAAGCCGGTGCTAAAATTGAGACCGGAAAAGACTGGATCAGCATCGATACCGAAGGGAAGCGTCTGAACGCGGTCAATATCCGTACCGCTCCGCATCCGGGTTTCCCAACTGATATGCAAGCACAGTTTACCTTGCTGAACATGGTTGCAGAAGGCACGGGTGTAATTACCGAAACGATCTTTGAAAACCGTTTTATGCATGTGCCTGAACTGATGCGCATGGGAGCACGTGCCGAGATCGAAGGCAACACCGTTATCAGCAAAGGTGTGGCGACACTCAGCCATGCTCAGGTAATGGCAACCGATTTACGCGCATCAGCAAGTTTAGTCTTGGCTGGTTGCATTGCCAACGGTGTGACAGAAGTTGACCGTATTTATCACATCGATCGTGGTTATGAGCGTATCGAAGATAAACTGCGTGGTTTGGGTGCAAAAATTGAACGTGTAAAAGCTGACGCATAATCTGCGTACTTTTGTACCTTAGAAAATAAAAAAGGCCTGTCGGGGTTTATCCGGCAGGCCTTTTTTATTGCAGAGAGATTTAACTGCATACGTTTCTATACGCGCGTTTTATGGCTTATCTGCCCAGTATACAAACCAGCCAATATTGCTTTTGGTTGTCAGTCATTGGCGTTCACTGGGGGTTATTCAATGCGTAGGCTCAGAGTCAATGAATGGGATATTCACTGACCGTAACCGGAATCGTCATCTCTTTACCATCACGGATCAGCGCAACCTGAATGGTTGATCCTGGGCGTATCTCTGCCACCTGATCCATCACACCAACGGCACTGACCGCTACCTTGCCATCAATGGATGTCACAATATCACGCACCTGCAAACCGGCGATTGCCGCAGGGCTGGTTGGTTCAATTGCGCCGATAATAATGCCTTGTACCCGCTCAAGGTTAAAATGTGGGCTTCTTGCCGGAACAACTTCACGGCCCTGAACCCCGATATAACCGCGGATCACCCGTCCATCCCTGATCAGCTTATTCATGATTTTGCTGGCTAACGCCACCGGAATAGCAAAGCCAATGCCTTCCGCCGCCTCACCAGAGTTGCTCTTATCTAGACTGAGTGTGTTAATACCCACTAACTCGCCCAGACTGTTTACCAGTGCACCGCCGGAGTTACCACGGTTAATTGATGCATCCGTTTGCAGGAAATTTTGTCGGCCAAACGTACTCAAACCGATACGCCCAGTGGCACTGATAATACCCTGTGTAATAGTTTGCCCCAGATTATAGGGGTTACCGATAGCCAATACGACATCCCCAACACGGGCAGGGCGCTCTGAGTTTTGCGGAATTTCAGGCAGATTGGTTGAGTCAATTTTCAGTACCGCCAGATCTGTCATCGTATCAGAACCAACTAACATCGCCTCAAACACACGGCCATCTTGTAACGCGACAATAATCTGATCAGCACTGGCAATAACGTGCTGATTCGTCAGAATATAACCGCGTGGATCCATAATCACGCCGGATCCCAGATTGCGGATCCCCAGCGTTTGATCTTCGCTGGTTTTACCCATACTGCGGTTATACACATTCACCACCGCAGGCGCAGCGCGGCGTACTGCCGAATTAAAACTGATGGGTTGCTCTGTGCCAATGGATAAATGCGGTGCAGGTAGCACCATAGAACTTTTACGTATTTCAGGATAGAGCCAGAGCACCAGCAAGGCAGCCAGTATTCCCAGTACAATCGCTTTAAGTAGCTTTGCAAGCATAATGGCAGTCAGTTGATGTTGTGAAGCAGAAAGAGAAAATCAGGATACCGTTACGGCATCCTGATTCGGTAGAGTATCGCAGCATATCAGGCCAGATGGACATGATATGCCGCCATAAAACCCCACAGGGTTGTGCTGTTAACGCAGCAGCACATACAGTGAGGCATCCCCACGCAGAATATTCATCGCAATAACCGGTGGCTTGCTGTCTAACACTTTGCGTAGCTCACCGAGATTTGCTATTGGCTGACGGTTGATACCAATAATCACATCACCATTTTGTAAGCCAATCCGCGCAGCAGATGAGCCTTTCGTCACTTTGGTGATCTGTACGCCGTGATGTTCACCTTTGCTGTAGTTGAGCAACTCAGCGCCTTCTAATCCCGGATACAGATTTGATGCGTTAGTCTGCACATCATCACTTTGTGCCAGCGTCACATCAGCATCAAGCGGCTTACCATCACGCAGCAGACCGAGTTTTACGGTTTTACCCGCGCCCATCGTTGCAATTTTGGCACGCATCTCAGCAAAGCTGGCAACCGGCTGGCCGTCCATCATCACAATCACATCACCGGCTTTAATACCGGCTTTTGCGGCGGCTGAATTTGGTACAACCTCACTGACGAATGCCCCTTTCTGAGCATCCAAATTGAACGCTTTGGCCAGATCTGGGTTCATTTCACCCGCTTTAATACCCAAAATACCGCGGCGTACACCACCAAACTGGATTATCTGATCAACCAAGTTTTTTGCCATGGTACTCGGAATCGCAAAACCGATACCGACGTTACCGCCGCTTGGCGCTAAAATAGCCGTGTTGATACCAATGAGCTCACCGTTTAAGTTCAGCAGCGCGCCGCCTG
The DNA here is from genome assembly GCA_947071955.1 of uncultured Plesiomonas sp. Taxonomy (GTDB): domain Bacteria; phylum Pseudomonadota; class Gammaproteobacteria; order Enterobacterales; family CAMTGL01; genus Plesiomonas. The sequence goes on along the minus strand of CAMTGL010000093.1, from coordinate 2,674 downwards.
AGTTGCCTTGGTTTATTGCTGCATCGGTCTGGATAAAGTTTTCAAAGTTCTCCAGATTTAATCCGGTACGGCCCAGTGCAGAGATGATCCCAGACGTTACAGTTTGCCCCAAGCCAAACGGATTACCTACCGCTACGGCAAAATCACCCACCCGTAAACCATCTGAATTAGCCACTTTAATTGCGGTCAGATCTTTTGGGTTTTCCAGTTGCAACAAGGCAATATCAGATTGCTTGTCTGCACCGAGTAATTTTGCTTTAAACTCACGGCCATCTTTCAGTTGTACACTGATTTTATCAGCCCCATTAATCACATGGTTATTGGTGATGACATAACCTTTTCCGGCATCAATGATCACACCAGAACCTAACCCGCGAAATGGGCGTTCACTCGACTGTTCAGTCGGGAAATCAGGGCCAAAAAAGAACTTAAACTCTTCTGGTAAACGCTGGCGCTGTACCTGAGTACCTTCCACAGAAATTCCAACAACAGCAGGAAGCACTTTTTCCAGCATAGGGGCAAGGCTTGGCATCTCTTGCCCGTTGACTGCCGCAGGAAGCGCTGCAAGCGCCGGAACCGGACTCAAAGATAAGCCTAAACTTAACGTTAAAGCGCTCAGTAATAGCACTGGTTTTTTCATAGCAACACATCCAACAATCAAGAAAACAGAATTCAGTAAGGAAAAAGCAATACCGCCGTTCAAAAAGAACAACTTACCACTAAGACTACTGATGTTTTGCTTAGTTCACTAAGTAACCGACTTCCCCAGTGTTTTTTAAGCTTGTGGTTTTTTAGGGTTGAATATACCGGTGTGTTGATCAGGGTAATCGCGCGGCATACTGATTGGCGCTTGATCATTATCCGCTTCGGTTAAACGATAGCGGAATGGATTATCCTGTTTTGGCAGCTCAGGCAGCAGTTGATTCGAGGTTTTTGCCATATGCTGATACAGCTTACGGTAATCATTAGCCATGTTATCCAACAGCTCTGCACTGTGTGCAAAATGATCTGTTAACTCTTGGCGATACTGCTCTAACTCGTACTTATTTTTTTCGAGTTCAGTTTGTATTTTTTTCTGCTTACGCAGATCTTTTTGCGTAAAACGGGCCAGAATCATACCCAGCGCCAAACCAAGAATGAAAATAAGCGCACTAATCCAAGTCATAATTACTCCTAGGGAAAACCAAGCTTAATCAGCAAGGTGGCTATTATGCCACTGTCTTTACTGCTGCCACTATACCTGCTCTTGCAGGCTGCGTGATACTATAAGCGTTATCTTTTAGCGTGATAGAAAGCACGTTAAGACTATAACGAATATTTATACAGGAAGTGGTCGAACAATGGACGTGACTCCACCTAGCCAACGTTATCAGCAATTGTTGCTAGAGCCGCAATTCAGCCCTGATGCAGCTCAGCAGCAAGCGGTACAGGCGTTAGATCGCCTTTTTCTGCAATTAGTTCAACATACCACTACGTCAGCACCGTTGAATACCCTATTTTCCTCACATAATACGCCTTTAAAAACAGAGCCTGAGCAAAAGTGGGGAATAAAGTTCTGGATGCGCCCGTTTGCATTGTTGCAGACCCGTTTTTCGCCTCCGATAACGCCTGCCGAGCCGATACTGGGCGTATACCTGTGGGGCGGCGTTGGCCGTGGAAAAACATGGTTAATGGATCTGTTCTACGATGCTTTACCCAGTGATCGTAAATTGCGCATGCACTTTCACCGTTTTATGCACTACGTACACAGCGCATTAAATGAGCAAAGAGGGCACGCCGATCCGCTTATTCATATTGCGCAGCAACTGAGCGAGCAGTATGCCGTTATCTGTTTTGATGAGTTTTTCGTTTCTGATATTACCGATGCGATGTTGCTCGGTGGGTTGTTTGAAGCCTTGTTTGCGCGAGGTGTCGTGCTGGTAGCGACCTCAAATGTGCAACCAGACGATCTTTACCGCAATGGATTGCAACGCAGTCGGTTTTTGCCGGCTATTGCACTGATTAAACACCATTGTCAGGTGTTATCGGTCGACAGCGGAATAGATTACCGTTTACGTACACTGCAACAGGCTGAAATTTACCATTGGCCGCTTGATGCGCTGGCTGAAAAGAATATGCAACACTATTTTTCCCGCCTAAGTACCGAGCAACCTTTGCGTGATCATGCCATCTTAATTAATCAGCGGCAGATTCTGGTTAAGGCCGAATCTGCCGGTGTGCTGATGGTTAGTTTTAACGCATTGTGTGAACAACCACGTAATGCGGCTGATTTTATTGCACTCTCACAGCGTTACCATACTGTGTTATTAACGCATGTTTGCAGTATGTCAGAAGAGAATAATGATACTGCTCGGCGTTTTATTGCCTTAATCGATGAATTTTACGAACGTAAGGTAAAATTAATTATTTCGGCTGAAACCGCGCCAGAACAGCTCTATCAGGGGAATTTATTGCGTTTTGAGTACCAAAGATGCTTTTCCCGCTTGCAAGAGATGCAGAGCATAGATTATCTTGCGCAGCCTCATTGGTCGTAATTGCAGATGTGATGCAAAAAACAGTCGATTTTATCGGCGGTCTTCACTATAATCTTGCGACCCCACGTTACATTGGTAGTCCCCGCCAATACGGTGCTAGCAAACTCAACTCGAAGGGGTTGTTGTGCTTGGCATGTGAG